>JBILDB010000284.1:0-3688 GCA_044352805.1 Cyanobium sp. | reverse complement strand
TTGATCAGAATGCCGCCCAATTGATCACCTCGCCGATCTGCATCGCGGAGGTGCTCTGGCTGCTGGGCGCTCCCTCTGATCCCCGCGTTCTGACCGCGCAGAACCACCTGCTTGGGGCCGTCAGCCGGGGTGGCATCGAGGCGATCAACCTGCTTCCGGAGGATTACGCCCGCATCGCCGAACTCAACCAGCGCTACGCCGATCTGCCCGGTGATTTCGCCGATCTCACCTTGGTGACACTCTCGGAGCGGCTGGAGATCGCCGAGATCCTGTCTCTGGACAGCGACTTCGATGTCTATCGGCGTTTCCGGCGTGACCCTTTCCGCCGGGTTTGCCTGCCGTGAGCTAAGGGGCTGAGGTGGTTGCCTGCTTACCCAACAAGAGTTAGCTCGACTCCATCAACGACAAGACCTTGCGCAGGGCAGCCCCAGCGAGCAACCCGCCATCACCACAGGCTGCGCACCGGTCCATAGGAGCGGATTTTGCTGTCGGCGCTGAGCAGGGGAATCCCCAACTCGCGGGCCTGGGCTACCAGAAAGCGGTCGGCGGGATCAGCGTGGAACGGCTCGGGCAGGCGGGTGGCTGCCACGGCCACGGCGGTATCCAGGGCCAGCAATCGCACCGCCGGATGGGATGCCAGCAACGCCAACCAGCGCTCCACATCGAAGCTGATTGCAGACACCAGCAGCCCTGGTGCACCGCCCGGCTGGCCGGCGCTCTCGATCGCTGCATCGATGGCGGCCAGGGCAGTCGCTGAAAGCCGCTGGCGATCCCCGTTCGCCCACCAAATCAGCACATGGGTGTCAAGCAGGATCACGCCAGGGCTTCCCAGTCGTTCTCGCCGACGGGCGCGAACGGGTCGTCGAAGCGCAGCACCGGGCCACGCAGCTCCTCCAGGGGGTTGGCGTCGGGCCGGGCCGGGCGATAGGGGCGCACCTCCAGGGTGGGCCTGCCGTGATCGGTGACCACCAGCGGTTCACCGCTGGTGGTCACCTGGCGGAACAGCTCTAGGGCCTTGGCCTTGAAGCGGGATTTCGAGACCTGCTGCGGAGATCCCGGCGGCAGCGGCCCGGACGGGAGATCCATTGCAACTCTAAAATGACTATGGTCAAAAGACTAGGTCTAATCAACGGCAGCTAAGGCCGGCTCCGGCGTCCACCCCCCTCAGCCCGCCCAGATCTCCTCAAGATCCACCACCAGCCCAGGAAGGTGGGGAGCTGCATCGAGGTGGCTGGCCGCTTCCAGCCGCCGGGGCTGGGCCGGGGGACCGGCCAGAGGATCGGCCAGCGGTCCCCAGATCTCCACTGCCCGCTCTGCCGGAATCAAGAGCCAGCCGAGGCGGGCGCCGTTGCGCTGGTAGGCGGCCATTTTCTGGCGCAGGGCGGTGAGGCCGCGGGGGCCTTCATCACTGGGACTTGCCAATTCAACGACTAAATCGGGGCAGAGAGGAGCGAACCCGCGGCGCTCGGCGTCGCTGAGGGCCTGCCAGCGATTGAGGGCCACCAGGGAAGCATCGGGGCTGAGTACGGAGTTATCCGGCAGGCGGAAGCCGCTGGAGCTGTCGAAGGCCTTCCAGCGGCCGCTGGCACGGGCCCAGGCCTTGATCTGAAAAAAGAGTTCGCCATTGCGGGCGCCCGTTTCACTGCCAGTGGGGGTCATCAGGATCAGGGAACCATCGGCGGCCAGCTCCAGCACCGCCTCGGGATTGGCCTGGCACAGCTCAGCGAAATGCTCGGGAGTGAAGCGCAGGCCAGCGCAGAGCGAGGCCGGCAGATTGAATGACTTCGGCAGCCCGTCGTCCGCTTCCTGGCCGGACGGAATCTCCAGGGGACGAGGCGGAGCGAGCATGGGCCCGGCGAAGGGTGCAGGGTTTCAGGCTAAGGGCGATCGGCTTAGGTGGCCGAGGCTGCCCTTTGATGGGGGCGGCGAACCATCCGCTCGCTCGCCCAATGGCAACGCAGGAGCAGCTGCGCAGCTGCTCACGGCCCAAACTTGGCCGCCTCCAGCAGCCGCAGGGCCAGGGCTTCGCCACTGCGCATGGCCCCCTCCACCCGCCCGAAGCCGGGCCCTTCGATGAAATCGCCGCAGAAGCCGACGCGGCTTTGGCGGCAGAGGGCCAGGGCCTGGGGCAGACCCGGCTGCTGGGGAAAGGCGGCCCCCCAGCGCATCAGCTCGCTATGGACCCCGGGCCAGGGGGTGTCCCCAGAGGGCAGCGGCCCCGGAGGTTCTGGAATCCAGGCCGCCAGAGCCCCCTGCAGCCCGCTCTCTAAGGCGGCGATCACCTCCGCCTCCCGTTGTTGCGTAGGCGCGCTGCCCAGATGCTTGGCGATCGATGAGCGAGAGCCATAGAGGTTGAGATGCTCGCCGGCAAAGGTGCCGGTGGAGTGGGCCACCACCGCACAACGGCCGTCCTCAAGGGGCTGAATGGCGACGCGCCGCAACCCCCAGCGCTGCTGGGCCGCCGTATCGAAACTGAGCAGCCGGAAGGGCAGGGCCAGCCAGGGGGCGGCGTCGCTGGCCGGCACCACCATCATCAGGTTGCTGCGGGCCTCAGCGCGAATCGAGGCGATCGCCGCCAGGCTGTGGGCCAGCTCTGGATCGGCCCGCTTGGCTGCCCCTTCCGCCAGGGGCAGGGTCTGCCAACCGAGCACCAGCCGGCTGCGGGGATGGGCCAACAAGGTGCTGCCCAGCACCAACCAATCCGCTTCCGCCAGCAACTCTTTGGCGCTATCCAGCAGTTGCCACCGGCCTGCGCTGCTGGTCTCCAGGTGGCGCACCAGGATGCCGTAATGGGCGTCGATGGCGCCGTCGGCCAGGGCCAGCAAACCGCGGCAGAGCTGTTCCATGCCCAGGCGACCGCGATAGAGCCGGCCCTGGCAAAAGGGATCTTCCAGCCGGCCCGTCAGGCCGCCATCTTTGTCCAGGCATGCCAGAGTACCTTGCCAGGGCTCTATCCAGCCACCGGCCAGCAACGGCGCCAGCAGGGCGGGATCGGGGCTGGCGCTGATATTGAACAGGGGGGCGCCGTGGTCGATGCGCAGGTGGCTGTCCTGACGGGAGCGGCGCGTGGCGGTGCGGCCCCCGGGTCCGCGGCCGCTTTCCCAGAGGCTGATGCGATCCGCTGGCCAACCCTGGCGCCGCAGGCTGGCCACCAGGGCACAGCCGCCGACACCGGCTCCGATCACGGCGAGGTGGGGTGCATCGTCGGCCCTGGGCCTGGGCAAGCCGCTCATCAAAACCCTTGGGATCACCCCAGCTTGACGCAAGGGCAGGCAGTTGGCAGCAAATTGATCGAGATCCCGTGCCGGAGCGGAAGGTTTCCAGGGCCACGTGACATTTGTTACTAGCATCGGCACTAAATGCTGCCTAGGCAAATGGGGCCCTTTGCCTAACTTCTAGCCATGAATTCCATTGAGCCATGTTGGTCCTTTTCCGCCACTTCTCCAGGCGCGATTACTTGCTCTTGCTGCCAGCTGCCGTGTTGCTTGGCGGCGGCGGCCAGTTGCTGGCGCTAGCCCAGGGGGCCCAGAGCCAAACGTGGACAGGCAACCAACCACGGGAAGTGAATGTCTATTCCGGACGCCACTACAACACCGACAAGCGCCTCTATCAGCGCTTCACCCAGCAGACAGGCATCAAGGTGAATCTGTTGGAGGGCAAGGACGACGAGCTGATCCAGCGCCTGCGC
>JBILDB010000283.1:0-3689 GCA_044352805.1 Cyanobium sp. | reverse complement strand
GGTTGATCCAAACCAACCCTCTGTATCGATACATCTCCCAGGGTTACGAGTCGCGCTTTGATGCGGCGATGATGGCCAGCCTTAAACCCGGCATGCGTGTGTTCGATATCGGCGCCAATGTGGGCTACTACACCCAGAAATTCGCCGAAGCTGTTGGGCCTACTGGAGAAGTGCATGCCTTCGAGCCTGTGCCTGCTTCTGCGGCCAAGGTGCGCGAGCTCCAAGCGCAGTACCCCTGGATCCAGGTGCATCAGTGTGCCGTAGCAGATCAACCTGGGGAGGTTGTGATGAATTTGGATGCAGATTCCACTTCTCCCACCAATCGCATCTCCATTGCGGAATCCGAAGCTAGAGAAGGCCTTGCAGTTCCTGTTAAGACAATTGATCAAGTTGCAGCTGAATTTGGCGTTCCTGCTTTCATTAAGATTGATGTTGAGGGATATGAATGGCACGCACTGCAAGGCGCTCAAGCAGTGCTTGACTCGTTATCACTGAAGCATTTATTTATTGAAATCCACTTCGCTTTGCTTGAGGCCCGTGGACTACCTAAGGCTGGGGATGACATTCAGAAATTACTAGTAAGGCAGGGTTTTATATCGCATTTTACGGACTTCAGCCACATGCACGCGCAGAAATCTGTATAGGCTAGCTTGGTCACCGATCACCCTGATTGCCAAGGTCTTATGGCTCAGTTCTTGAGCTGCACTCTAAGCAAATCCAAGCTATATAAACCTCTCCTGTGGACCATAATAATTAATTACTAGATTAGAAGATGTGAAGCATGTAATCAAATTTTTTTGGTTGCCCTTCGACCGAATATCATGATCTGTGTTATTCAGTCCACAATTAATACAAATAAAGCTCCGGGGCTTCTTCCAGGGACTGATCTATTGATGCCATTGACTATTCACCTGAATGTGTGAGTTCTCTTCCCCATGTACTGCCACAGGAAAATACTATACATCAAGGCTCCTTTTAATCATATTTTGAGTATTAAGGTGAAATCTATGAAGCCATTTTAATGTATACTAGGTCCTGAGCACGTACTTGATTCACCTGAATGGCTCTCGAATGCCTTTAAATTGCTGGACGCTGGTTGATGTCTCATTATTGCTATACCACAATTCAAGGGTATTTTGGTTTTTTGTTCTAGGAGATACCTGCATATCTCCTCCGGATCGTCTTAATCTCTCCATGCGTAGTTCACTTAACCTTCTTGCCAATCAGATGGGCTTCGAAGCAATCAAGGTATCGGGGTACTCCCGTATTCAATTTTGCAATGTTATAAAGGGCTTAGAGTGACCTCTGTTTCCGTGCTAATACTGACAAAAAATGAAGAAAATGACCTATCTCGTTGCTTATTATCGCTTGCCAACTTTGACGATATTGTTATTTACGACTCATTAAGTACTGATGCAACTCAAGATATTGCTCTTGAGGCTGGTGCGCGATTTATTGTGCGGCCCGGTTTCGACGGATCAAAGGCTTTTGGCGGCAACGAAGCACTCCATCGAACATGGGGTGTCCGAAATATTGAATATAAGAACCCCTGGCTTTTCGTGATTGACGCCGACGAGCGCCTCACTGCCGAAGCGGCTGCAGAGCTGCAAACCATTGCCAGTAACCCCGACCCTAGGTTTGTGGCCTATCGCATTCGTCGGCGCGACTTCTTCCATGGACGTCATCTCCGCCATGTACAGACCTCACCCTGGTACATCCGCTTTTTTCGGCCAGAGTTTGTGCACTATGAGCGCCTAGTCAACCCAGTCACCGTCGTAGATGGTGCCGTGGGTGACCTGCAGCACCCGCTCGATCACTACCCCTTTTCTAAAGGCCTCAGCCACTGGTTTGCACGCCACAATTCCTATAGCACCTTCGAAGCCCAGCAGATTCTTCAGAATCGCGCCAGCCATGAACTTTTCAGCTTTCAAGCAGCTTTATTTGAGCGCGACTTCAACCGCCGCCGCTTTCACCAGAAGGAGCTCTTTTACCGTTTACCAGCCCGGCCCCTAGTCAAGTTCCTACTGCTCTACATCCTTAAGCGCGGCTTCCTCGACGGACGCCCCGGTTTCACCTACGCCCTGCTCCAGAGCATTTACGAAGCCATGATCGTGCTCAAGGTTCAGGAGTTGGAACAGCTACAGCCCTAGTTGCCACCTGCTAGATGATCGGGTACTTGCAATCCCCCCTTGTCCAAACCCTACCGCGGCTCGCTTCTCGCATTGGCAGTTGGGCAGCGCACTGCTAACCATGCCGGTGCTTGGGCCCTGGGTGGGCACCGCTGGATCTAGTCTCTGCCCTGGATTCTCTCCATCTCCAGTATCTTTGCCACACCCGCGTGCAGCACTGCCGCCTCTGGGCCCTGCTCCCCGTCCTCCCTAATAGCGGCCAATTGCGTTGCCATGATGTCCAATTGAGCCTGGCAAATCACGCCTGTACAACGCCTCAAGCCCACCATAGATGGACTGAAAGATTTTTACCCAATGCCACTGAAGATACTCCACGTTATTCAATCAGTGAATCCACTGGGTGGTGGCCCGATTGAGGCTATCCGGCAGATAGCCGCCTCCCACCACGCCTGCGGCGATACCTTGCAGATCGCCTCCCTCGACCCCCCCGGTGCGGCCTACCTCGCCTTCCCGGGGGTGCCCGTGGTGCCCCTGCATCGTTCCTGGATTGATCGTTTCTTTCCCTTTTCTCTGTTGCGCTGGGTTCGGGCCCATCACCACGACTACGACGCCGTGGTGGTGAACGGCATCTGGGATTTCCATCTCCTCGCCGCTTACCTGGCCGTGCGCGGTACCGCCACGCCCTTTCTCGTGTTTCCCCACGGGATGTTGGACCCCTGGTTTCGGCGCCGTTACCCCCTCAAGCACCTCAAAAAATGGCTCTTTTGGCCCTGGGCCATGTATCTCCCCCTGCGCCAGGCCGATGCCGTGTGCTTCACCTGCGACCAGGAGCGGCTCCTCGCCCGCCAATCCTTCTGGCTATACGATTGCCATGAAGTAGTGGTGGCCTTCGGCACCAAAGGCATCCCCGATCCCAACCACGACTACGCCAACCCTTTTCTCGGGGCACACCCCGCCATCGCCGGCCGGCAGCGCTTGCTCTTCCTTGGTCGCGTCGCCCCCAAGAAAGGCCCCGACCTGCTCCTGCACGCCATCGCCGCCCTCCAGGCTGAGGGTCTGTGGGATCCGGTCACCATGGTGCTGGTGCTGGCTGGACCCGCCAGCGGCGCCTATGCCACCCAGCTCCAACATCTCGCCGAGCGCCTTGGCATCAGCTCCTCCCTCCTCTGGACCGGCATGATCCAGGGCGACCAGAAATGGGGCGCCTTCCAAGCCGCCGATGCTTTCGTGCTCCCCTCCCACCAGGAAAATTTCGGCATCGCCGTGGCGGAAGCCCTTTCCTGCGCCACTCCCGTACTCCTCACCCATCCGGTGAACATCGCCGCCGACATCGCCGCAGCAGGCGCCGGCCTGGTGGAGCACGACACGGCCTCTGGCATCACCAATCTCCTGCGTCGCTGGTTGGCTCTGGATCCCCCCGCTCGCGCCGCCATGGCCACCCAGGCCCGCCACTGTTTTCTAGAGCGCTACGAGATCAGCAACGCCGCCCTCTCCGTTACCGGCACCATTCGTGCTGCCATCCTTCAGCGCCAACTGGCCCAAACGGGACGCTGATTTGGT
>JBILDB010000041.1:0-11939 GCA_044352805.1 Cyanobium sp. | reverse complement strand
CACCCGGGGCACGGTTTCGGTACCCCAGGCCAGGGCAGCGATCGCCTGGGCTCCGCCTACCTGGATCACTTCGTTGATGCCGCATAGATGGGCTGCGGCCATGACCGTTGGGTTAGGTACCCCGCCCTGACCCGGTGGGGTGACCATGACGATGCGTTCGACGCCAGCAACCCTCGCCGGAATGGCGTTCATCAAAACGGTGCTGGGATAGGCCGCCCGCCCGCCTGGAACGTAAAGCCCAGCCCTCTGCACGGGCCGCCAGCGGCGGCCAAGCTTCTCCCCATGGGGACCGACCACGGCCAGGTCAGCCGGCAGCTGGCGGCGATGAAAATCGAGAATGCGGCGATGGGCCAGTTCCAGGGCTTGGCGCAGTTCGATGGTTGTGGATTCCCAGGCGGCCTGCAGTTGGCTGCTGTCGAGCCGAAGGGGCTGGGGCCGCACACCGTCGAAACGTTCACTGAGGTCGAGCAGGGCGGCGTCACCCTCGAGGCGCACCTGTTCCAGGATGGCTGCAACTGTTTCTTCTTCTTGGCGCCGTCGGCCACCGCCAGTTCGGTTGGCAATCGCCTCCAATCTGGCGCCGGCGGCCTCACCATCCGGTAGGCAGGTCAGGGCCACGGGAGTAGGGGCGGCCATGGATTGGGAAGCGGAAGCAATCAAGCTCTCATTTCGCATCGTTGCATGAGGCTAGGGTCCGGGGCTCAGCTCGGCAGTGCGACGCAGGCCCCGGCCACAATGGCTAAACATCGGGCCCACTCGCCTCCATGGCCTCTTTGCCTGTCGTTGATCTCCCCATTAGTGCAGGGGCCGCGCCAGCCCCTTTAGTGGATTCCCACTGCCACATTGTTTTCCGACAGTTCGACGCCGATATTGATGGGGTTGCAGCCCGCTGGCGGCAGGCCGGGGTGCGGGCCCTAGTCCATGCCTGTGTGGAGCCGGGCGAGATCCCGGCCATCCGCGCCCTGGCGGACCGCTTCCCCGAAATGCGCTATTCGGTGGGTGTCCACCCCCTGGACACCGAGCACTGGCAGGCCGATACGGCGAAGGTGCTGCGGGAGGCCGCCCAGGCCGACGATCGGGTCGTTGCCATCGGTGAACTGGGGTTGGATCTCTTTCGCCAGAAGAACCTTGAAGAGCAGCTGGCCATGTTGAGGCCCCAGCTTGATTTGGCTCGTGAGCTGAATCTTCCCGTGATCATCCATTGCCGGGATGCCGCCGAGCCCATGCTGGCCGAACTGCGGCAACGACATAGCCAGGGCGCAGGCCTGAAGGGGGTCATGCATTGCTGGGGGGGCACCCCTGCCGAAATGGAGGCCTTTTTGGAACTGGGCCTTTTCATCAGCTTCAGCGGTACGGTGACCTTCCCCAAGGCGCTGGATACCCATGAATGCGCACGCCGCGTACCGGCCGAACGCCTCCTAGTTGAAACCGATTGCCCCTTCCTGGCCCCGGTTCCTTGCCGGGGTCAGCGCAATGAGCCAGCCCATGTGGCCCTGGTGGCCGAGCGGGTGGCGGAGCTGCGGGGCGAAAGCCTGGCCAGCCTGGCCATTAGCAGCTCTGCCAACGCCATGACACTCTTCGGCTTGAAGCTCGAAATGGTATGATTTGAGATTGGCCTGGCAGCGGAAACGCTTCCATTTCCATCCTGGTTATTCAAGCTCTGGTGTCCCCAGCCCCTTATCCCGCCTCGGCGACCGCCGAATCGGCTCTCTTCCGGTCCATCCGGTGAGAGAGGTTGGTGGTAACAGCCGTTCCCCCTCGGGGGGACGGCTGTTCGCGTCGGCATCGTCCTTGGGACTTCCCTAGGAATCTATGCGGATCTGACACCAGGGACTCTTCCAGTCCGTCCCTTCTTTTTCGTTCCTGCAGGTCCACCGCATGAGCAGCGCGATCCAGGTCGCCAAGACCGTCACTTACCTTCCCGATCTCGTGGAGGTACAGCGGGCGAGCTTCAAATGGTTCCTGGAAAAGGGCCTGATCGAGGAACTTGACAGCTTTTCGCCGATCACCGATTACACCGGCAAGCTTGAATTGCATTTTATTGGCAATGAATATCGCCTCAAGCGGCCTCGTCACGATGTAGAGGAGGCGAAGCGCCGCGACGCCACATTTGCTTCTCAAATGTATGTAACCTGCCGGCTTGTTAATAAAGAAACTGGGGAAATTAAGGAGCAAGAAGTATTTATTGGTGAACTGCCGCTGATGACAGAGCGCGGCACTTTCATCATCAATGGTGCTGAAAGGGTCATTGTGAATCAGATAGTTCGTAGCCCGGGAGTTTATTTTAAGGATGAGCAGGACAAGAATGGTCGAAAAACATTCAATGCCAGCCTCATACCCAACCGGGGTGCCTGGTTGAAGTTTGAGACCGATAAGAATGATCTGCTTCACGTACGAGTTGACAAGACTCGTAAGATCAACGCCCACGTCTTGATGAGGGCCATCGGCCTTTCAGATAATGATGTTCTAGATAAGCTTCGCCACCCTGAGTATTATCAAAAATCGATTGAGGCCGCGAACGACGAGGGCATAAGTTCGGAGGACCAGGCTCTGCTAGAGCTTTATAAAAAACTCCGCCCAGGCGAACCCCCCTCGGTGAGTGGTGGTCAGCAGTTGCTTCATAGCCGTTTCTTTGATCCTAAGAGGTATGACCTCGGTCGCGTCGGGCGCTACAAAATTAATAAAAAACTCCGCCTTACAATTCCCGACGCCGTTCGTACCCTCACACCTGAGGATGTGCTTTCTACCATCGATTATCTGATCAATCTTGAGCTGGATGTCGGTGGCGCTTCCCTTGACGATATTGACCATCTCGGTAACCGTCGGGTGCGATCCGTTGGCGAATTGCTTCAGAACCAGGTGCGTGTCGGACTGAATCGCCTCGAAAGGATCATTAAGGAGCGCATGACTGTAGGTGAAACTGATTCGCTTACTCCAGCTCAGTTGGTCAATCCCAAACCCTTGGTGGCGGCGATCAAGGAGTTCTTCGGCTCCAGCCAACTTAGCCAGTTCATGGATCAGACGAATCCACTGGCGGAACTCACCCACAAACGTCGCATCAGTGCCCTCGGTCCTGGGGGCCTGACCAGGGAACGGGCGGGATTTGCCGTTCGCGATATCCATCCTTCCCATTACGGACGGATTTGCCCCATCGAGACCCCGGAAGGTCCAAACGCCGGCCTGATTGGCTCCCTGGCGACCCACGCCCGGGTTAACGAATATGGTTTTATTGAAACCCCGTTCTGGAAGGTTGAAAACGGGGTCGTTATCAAGCAAGGGGCCCCTATTTATCTTTCGGCTGACTTGGAAGACGAATGCCGCATCGCCCCTGGTGACGTAGCCACGGATTCCGAGGGGAACATCACGGTTGATCTGGTGCCGGTTCGCTATCGCCAGGATTTCGAAAAGGTGCCCCCCCAACAGGTTGATTACGTGCAGCTTTCACCGGTGCAGGTGATCTCCGTGGCAACGTCGCTGATTCCCTTTTTGGAGCATGACGACGCCAACCGGGCTCTGATGGGCTCAAACATGCAGCGTCAGGCCGTGCCCCTGCTCCGTCCTGAAAGGCCCCTGGTAGGCACCGGCCTGGAAACCCAGGTTGCCCGTGACTCAGGCATGGTGCCAATTACCCGGGTCAACGGTACTGTTACTTTTGTGGATGCCACAGCCATCGTTATCCGCGATGAGGAAGGCTACGAACATGTTCATCATCTGCAGAAGTATCAACGCTCCAATCAGGACACCTGCCTTAACCAGCGTCCGATCGTCAAGCTTGGCGATCAGGTGATAGCTGGCCAGGTGTTGGCAAATGGTTCTGCCTGTGAAGGTGGTGAGATCGCGTTAGGACAGAATGTATTGATTGCTTATATGCCCTGGGAAGGGTATAATTATGAAGACGCGATTCTCGTTAGCGAGCGTCTTGTTCAGGACGATCTTTATACATCTGTTCATATTGAAAAGTACGAGATAGAAGCCCGTCAGACCAAGCTTGGCCCCGAGGAGATCACTCGTGAAATCCCTAACGTTGCCGAAGAGAGCCTTGGTAATTTGGATGAAATGGGCATCATCCGTATTGGCGCTTATGTTGAATCAGGCGATATTCTGGTCGGCAAAGTGACCCCCAAGGGTGAATCTGACCAGCCTCCCGAAGAGAAATTGCTACGGGCCATCTTCGGTGAAAAAGCCCGAGATGTTCGCGACAATTCCCTTCGGGTGCCCAGTACTGAACGTGGCCGCGTCGTTGACGTTCGCATCTATACCCGCGAACAGGGCGACGAACTACCTCCTGGTGCCAACATGGTCGTCAGGGTTTATGTAGCCCAAAGGCGCAAAATCCAGGTGGGGGATAAGATGGCTGGCCGTCATGGCAACAAGGGAATTATTAGTCGTATTTTGCCACGGCAAGATATGCCCTACTTGCCAGATGGTACTCCTATTGACATTGTGCTCAACCCCCTAGGCGTGCCATCCCGGATGAACGTGGGTCAGGTTTTCGAATGTTTGATGGGCTGGGCTTCCTCCCACCTCGGCTGCCGGGTAAAGGTCGTGCCGTTCGATGAGATGCACGGTGCCGAGAAGTCAAAACAGACCGTCCAGGCCTACCTCGAAGAGGCGGCTAAGCAACCCGGTAAGGAATGGGTCTATGACCCTGAGAACCCTGGCAAGATTCAGCTCATTGATGGTCGTACTGGCGAAGCCTTCGATCAGCCGGTGACTGTTGGTTATGCTCACATCCTGAAACTTGTTCACCTTGTTGACGACAAGATCCATGCCCGCTCAACAGGTCCTTACTCCCTAGTCACCCAGCAGCCCTTGGGCGGTAAGGCCCAGCAGGGCGGCCAGCGATTGGGAGAAATGGAGGTCTGGGCTCTCGAGGCCTATGGCGCTGCCTACACCTTGCAGGAGTTGTTAACTGTCAAGTCCGATGACATGCAGGGCCGGAACGAAGCTCTCAATGCCATTGTCAAGGGCAAACCCATACCGCGTCCGGGGACTCCAGAATCCTTCAAGGTTTTGATGCGCGAGCTCCAATCCCTTGGTCTAGATATTGCCGTCTATACCGATAGTGGTGAAGAAGTAGATCTCATGCAGGATGTCAACCCCCGTCGCAGTACCCCTAGCCGTCCCACCTATGAGTCCCTGGGGGTCGCGGATTATGACGACGACTGATCTTCTGATCGCCAACTGGTCCGAATGACTGTTCGTTCCGTTTCCCTGTCTGCCTTTATTCCTTGAGTTAGCGAGCGCTCCCCACCCCCCGATGTCCAACAGCAACCTTCGCACCGAAAACCACTTCGACTACGTCAAGATCACGCTCGCTTCTCCCGAGCGGATCATGCAGTGGGGGCAACGCACACTACCTAATGGTCAGGTGGTTGGTGAGGTGACCAAACCAGAAACGATCAATTACCGCACCCTCAAGCCCGAGATGGATGGGCTTTTCTGTGAGAAGATTTTTGGCCCTTCCAAGGACTGGGAATGCCATTGTGGTAAGTACAAACGGGTTCGTCACCGTGGCATTGTCTGTGAGCGCTGCGGCGTAGAGGTGACCGAAAGCCGGGTCCGTCGTCACCGCATGGGGTTTATTAAGCTGGCGGCTCCGGTATCCCATGTCTGGTATCTCAAGGGTATCCCCAGTTATGTGGCAATCCTTTTGGATATGCCGCTCAGGGATGTGGAGCAAATAGTTTACTTTAATTGCTATGTTGTACTAGATCCAGGCGATCACAAAGATCTTACCTATAAACAGCTTTTGACAGAGGATGAGTGGTTGGAGATAGAAGATCAGATTTTTGCCGAAGACTCCGAAATTGAGAATGAACCGATTGTCGGTATTGGTGCAGAAGCCCTGAAGCAACTGCTTGAGGATCTCCAACTTAATGAGATCGCCGAACAGCTGCGCGAGGAGATCAGTGCAAGTAAGGGACAAAAGCGGGCCAAACTGATCAAGCGGCTTCGGGTGATCGATAATTTCATCGCCACCAACGCCCGTCCCGATTGGATGGTGCTGGATGTTATTCCGGTGATTCCCCCGGATTTGCGTCCCATGGTGCAACTCGATGGCGGGCGCTTTGCCACAAGTGATCTAAATGACCTCTACCGCAGGGTGATTAACCGAAATAATCGCTTGGCCCGCCTCCAGGAAATTCTCGCCCCCGAAATTATTGTGCGCAACGAAAAGCGCATGTTGCAAGAGGCTGTTGATGCTCTGATAGATAATGGCAGACGTGGACGAACTGTGGTCGGGGCTAATAATCGTGCCCTCAAGTCACTGAGCGATATCATTGAGGGCAAGCAGGGGCGTTTTCGCCAGAATCTTCTTGGTAAACGGGTCGATTATTCAGGCCGTTCCGTGATTGTGGTTGGTCCCAAGCTCAAGATGCATCAGTGCGGCCTGCCCAAGGAAATGGCGATCGAGCTGTTCCAACCCTTCGTGATTCATCGCCTCATCCGCCAAAATATAGTCAATAATATCAAGGCTGCTAAGAAGCTGATTCAGCGTGCTGATGACGAGGTTATGCAAGTGCTCCAAGAGGTAATCGAAGGTCATCCGATTCTCCTTAATCGTGCCCCCACCCTGCACCGTCTTGGCATCCAGGCGTTTGAGCCCAAGCTTGTCGATGGCCGTGCGATTCAGCTGCATCCACTGGTCTGCCCAGCCTTCAACGCTGACTTTGATGGTGACCAGATGGCCGTCCATGTGCCCCTGGCGATTGAGGCCCAGACCGAGGCTCGTATGTTGATGCTGGCTAGCAACAACATTCTTTCCCCAGCTACAGGTGAACCGATAATTACACCTTCACAAGATATGGTGCTTGGTGCCTATTATTTGACCGCTGTGGATAGGGCGCGCGTACGACCTGAATTTGGTGATCGCTCAAGAACTTTTTCTGATCTCAGTGATGTCATTGCTGCCTTTGAGGAGAAGCATCTCCATCTCCATGATTGGGTCTGGGTGCGATTTAACGGTCAAGTCGATGATGACGATGAGGCCGAAACTCCACTCAAGGAGGAAATCCTCAGTGATGGTACCCGGATCGAACAATGGCGCCAACGCCGAGATCGTTTCGACGAAGAAGGGGCCTTGATTAGTCGTTACCTTCTCACCACCGTCGGTCGTGTTGTGATCAACCAGACCATCCTCGGCGCAGTCGCTGCCAACTAAACCCCCGCTTTTCCCGTCCCTTTCCGTTTACTTCGCTCCCCTTCCTCCGCGCGCCGCCATGACCTCCACCCCCGCCAAGAAAACGAGTAAGAAATCTGCCAAAACGGCCAAATCGGTCTTACCCGCAGAGGTCAGTCGTCCTACTCCTAGCCAGGCACCTCCGTTTCGCAACCGGATCATTGATAAAAAGGCCCTGCGTAATCTGGTGGCTTGGGCTTACAAGCACCATGGCACGGCGGCAACGGCGGCGATGGCCGACGAACTCAAGGATCTAGGCTTCCATTACGCCACCCAGGCGGCTGTATCAATATCTGTCGATGATTTGCGCATCCCTGGAGACAAGGCGGCACTCCTTGCTGAGGCGGAACAGCAGATTACCGAAACCGAAGAGCGTTATCGGCTCGGAGAGATTACCGAGGTGGAGCGTCATACCAAGGTGATCGACACCTGGACCGAAACTAATGAGCGTCTCGTCGCCGCTGTACGTCGCAACTTCAATGACAACGATCCCCTTAATTCTGTATGGATGATGGCCAATTCCGGTGCCCGAGGCAATATGTCTCAGGTGCGCCAGTTGGTGGGCATGCGCGGTCTGATGGCCAACCCCCAGGGGGAAATTATCGATTTGCCGATTCGTACCAATTTCCGTGAGGGTCTTACGGTCACCGAGTACGTGATTTCCTCCTATGGGGCCCGTAAGGGTCTAGTAGACACGGCCTTGCGTACGGCCGACTCTGGCTATCTCACCCGGCGTCTGGTGGATGTTGCTCAGGACGTCATAGTGCGCGAGGAGGATTGTGGCACAACTCGCGGCATTCTTATTGAGGCGGACGAGAAAGGACGTTTTGCCAGCAAGTTGGTTGGCCGCCTCGCCGCCGAACCTGTCGTTGCTGCCGATGGCACCGTGATGGTGGAACGGGATGGCCAGATGGATCCCCCATTGAGCCGGGCTATTGAGGCCGCAGGCATCACGACCGTGATGGTCCGCTCGCCGTTGACTTGCGAGGCGTCCCGTTCGGTATGCCGCAAGTGCTACGGCTGGGCCTTGGCCCACAACCAGTTGGTTGATTTGGGCGAGGCTGTTGGGATCATTGCCGCCCAATCCATTGGTGAGCCTGGTACCCAGCTCACCATGCGTACGTTCCACACTGGTGGTGTTTCCACCGCAGAGACCGGTGTGGTGCGCTCCCTGGTGGAAGGCGAGGTCGAGTTTGATGGTCGGGCCCGTGTGCGGCCCCACCGCACACCCCATGGGGTGGAGGCTCAACTGGCCGAGACTGACTTTGGCCTCAGCGTTAAGCCGAGTGGCAAGGGCAAGTTGCAGAAACTGGATATTACTTCGGGATCAATCCTGTTTGTAGCCAATGGTCAGATGGTTCCATCAGATACCATTCTCGCCCAGATTTCTTCTGGTGCTGCTGTCAAGAAGAGTGTCGAAAAGGCCACCAAAGATGTGATTTGTGACTTGGCCGGCCAGGTTCGTTTCGAAGAGGTAATCCAACCCCGGGAGGTCACCGACCGGCAAGGTAACATCACGCATAAAGCCCAGCGTTTGGGTAGACTTTGGGTCTTTAGTGGTGACGTTTATAATCTCCCCCCCAACGCCCAACCAGTGGTCGAGGGTAATAAACCTGTTCATACCGGTGATGTGTTGGCGGAAAGCCGTCTTGTCAGTGAATATGGTGGTGCTGTGCGTCTGCGTGAGTCCGCAGGTGATTCGCGTGAGGTGCAGATAGTTACTGCAAGTGTAATTCTTAAAGACTGCAAATTGTTGGGGGAATCAACCCATTCGGGTGAGATTTGGCATCTGGAGGACAAGGATAATTCTCGTTATCTCTTGAAGACTGCTCCAGGCAGCAAGATCGGTGCCGGAGAGGTAATCGCTGAATTGGCAGACGATCGTTTTCGCACCCAGACCGGTGGCATTGTTCGCTTTGCTCCTGGTCTTTCGATCAAAAAAGCCCGCTCGGCTAAGCATGGGTACGAGGTGAGTAAGGGTGGGACTTTGTTGTGGATTCCCCAGGAAACCCACGAGATCAATAAAGACATTTCTTTGTTGATGATTGAGGACGGCCAATGGATCGAGGCCGGCACCGAAGTCGTTAAGGATATCTTCAGTCAGACCGCCGGAATTGTGACAGTTACCCAGAAGAATGATATTCTGCGCGAAATCATTGTTCGCTCAGGATCTGTCCATCTGATAGCTGACAGCAAAGTACTTTCCCTTTATAGCGGTGAAGGCCGCATGGTGAATCCAGGCGAAGAGATTTCCCCAGGTCATACGGCTGAAGCAATGGTTTTTGTTGAGGCCGTCGATACTCCTGAAGGAGGCGCTGTGCTACTGCGTCCTGTCGAGGAGTATTCTATCCCTGATGAGGCCCACTTGCCCGAGTTGGCTATGGTCAAGCAGAATGGCGGGCCATCGCTTTCCCTCAAGGCCAGTCAACGCTTGACCTTTAAAGATGGGGAATTGATCAAATCGGTAGAAGGTGTTGAGCTTCTGCGTACCCAGTTGATTCTGGAGACTTTTGATACAACTCCCCAGATGACAGTGGATGTTGAGGCTATTGCCGATAAGCGCTCCAAGACGATTGAGCGCCTCCAGCTAGTGATTCTGGAAACCTTGCTGGTTCGTCGTGACACGCTCTCCGACGCCAGTCATGGCTCCACCCATACTGAACTTCAGGTCGAAGACAACACCTCCGTCAAGCGTGGTGATGTGGTGGCCACAACCCAGATCCTTTGCAAGGACGACGGGGTGGTGCAGTTACCTGAAGCGATCCCTGGGGAACCGATTCGTCGCTTGATTGTGGAGCGTGCCGGTGACACTCGCACGCTTGATTTGGGATCGGCCGCTCCTGTCGTCGCCGTGGGTCAGCGCCTGGTGGATGGGGATCTTCTCGCCGATGACTTCAAGGCTCCTTGTTGCGGCCAGGTGGAAGCCATCGATGGTTCCATCCTGACTATCCGTTTGGGACGGCCATACATGGTTTCTCCTGATTCCGTGTTGCATGTGCGCGATGGCGAGCTGGTGCAACGGGGCGATGGGCTGGCACTTTTGGTTTTTGAGCGCCAGAAGACTGGTGACATTGTTCAGGGTCTACCGCGGATTGAAGAGTTGCTTGAGGCCCGTCGGCCGCGGGAATCAGCGGTGCTTTGCCGCAAGGCGGGCACGGTGCAGATCAAACAGGTGGATGAGGACGACTCAATTACGGTCACGGTGATTGAGGGCGATGACGCGATCACCGAGTATCCGATTCTGTTGGGACGCACCGTGATGGTCAGCGATGGCCAACAGGTTCGGGCCGGCGAAATGCTGACAGATGGTCCGATCAATCCCCACGAGCTGCTCGAATGTCACTTTGAGGATCTGCGCAGCCGCAAACCCACCATGGAGGCGGCCCAAGAGGCGATCTCCCATCTCCAGTTCCGCATGGTGACCGAGGTGCAAAACGTCTACAAATCCCAGGGGGTTTCCATTGATGACAAGCACATTGAGGTCATCGTCCGCCAGATGACCAGCAAGGTGCGTATTGAGGATGCCGGTGACACCACCCTGCTGCCTGGGGAGCTGATTGAGTTGCGCCAGGTCGAGCAGGTTAATTCGGCCATGGCAATCACTGGTGGCGCACCTGCGGAGTTCACGCCCGTGCTGTTGGGCATCACCAAGGCCTCCCTTAATACCGATAGCTTCATCTCGGCGGCCAGCTTCCAGGAAACGACCCGGGTGTTGACCGAGGCTGCCATTGAGGGCAAGAGCGATTGGCTCCGGGGACTCAAGGAAAACGTGATTATCGGTCGCCTGATCCCAGCCGGTACCGGCTTCAGCGGTTTCGAAGAAGAACTGCGCGCCGAGGCGGGACCCCATCCCGACATCCTTGCCGAGGAGGGCAGCGGCTTCCGTCGGATGCAGAATCTGCGCCCCGATTACACGGTGGAGATGCCTTCACCGCCCTTGACCACCGCCGTCCTCGACGATCCTTCCGATGAAGATCTGGAAGCTACCCGCAGTCGCCATGGGATTGAGGCCACCACCAGTGGCTTTGCCGCCTTTGCCCGTCCTGGTTTCGACGACGATGCGTTGCAGGAGGATTTGATCCCGGACCCTGATGCTCTTGAGGGTCTCCAAGAGGAGGGTTTATTGAGCGATGACTGACACCATTTTGAAGCAAAATACCCAACGAACGGCCCTCGGTACCCCAGTCCCCCAGCGGGCCTTGCCCCGCTGGGGCTTCCATGGCCACAACGAGCTCTTGCACGGGCGCATCGCGATGCTGGGGTTTATCGCCCTGATGTTGGTGGAGTGGAAGCTAGGCCACGGAATCCTGATTCGGCCGTGAGTATCGCCGGGCCTGCTGCCAGTCCCGTCCCTGTTCCCCCCACACCCTTACTGGGCCTGGACCAGGCCCAACTGGAGGCCTGGGTCCAGGCGGAAGGTCAGCCGGCTTACCGTGGCCGCCAGCTGCACCAATGGATTTACTCCCGATCGGCCCGCAGTGTCGAGGCCATCACCGTGCTGCCCAAGGCCTGGCGGCAGCGCTGGCCCCAGCCCGGTCCTGATCCAATCGGACGTCTCGCGGAGCTTCACCGCTCCACGGCCCGGGATGGCACCGTCAAGCTGTTGTTGGCCACAGATGATGGACTTAGCCTGGAGACGGTGGGGATCCCCAGCCCTGACCGTCTAACGGTGTGTGTCAGCAGCCAGGTGGGCTGTCCGATGGCCTGCCGCTTCTGTGCCACGGGTAAGCAGGGCTTGCAGCGCTCGTTGCAACTC
>JBILDB010000282.1:0-3692 GCA_044352805.1 Cyanobium sp. | reverse complement strand
AGCCACCGCCACTGAGGGACCAAAAGGAGAGGGGAAGCACAAGCAAAAGCAGGGCGAAGGCGGCCAAAGCGAGGCCGACTACGGGATCGTTCACCGGGACAGGAAGAAGTGGATCCAGTCTGCCGTTCCATCGGGCTCAGCGACTGGCCTGGCGCAGGAGGAGACCCCCACTGGCCAACCCAACCACAACCGGGAGCCAAGCTGCCAGAAAGGGAGTCAGGGTCCCGGTTATGCCCAGGGAGCTGACGATGAAAGACATCAAGTAATACCCAAAAATCAAGAGCACACTGATCCCAAAACCCTGACTTCGACTCGTGCGGGCATGGGGGCGGACACCCAGGCTGCTGCCAATCAGACCAAAGACGAGACAGATGGCGGGGAAGGCAAACTTCTCTTGAATCCGGACCCGCAGGCGACGGGCCTCCTTGAGATTGTTGGCCTCGGTCTGCAAACGTTCAGCCCGAAGGGCTTGACCCACCGTCATGGTGCTGATATCGGTGGGTAATTTAGCCACCTCAACCGGGTCCTGGGTGAGGGGATAGAGATAGCGATCAAAGCGGGCCGAGGTTGTTGAGCCTGTCTTCTCGTCGACGTTGACGATGCGACCGTTGCTGAATTCCCACATGGCCTGAGCCTCATTCCAATGCCCCTTCTCGGCCATCAACATCTGCCGTTGTCCCACCCTTGAGAAATCAAGCAGGGTGACATCCTGCATCGATCCGTTACGGAACTTACGGGCATAGAAAAGTTGCGTGAGCTGCCGGATCGAATCTCCATTTTCTTCTTGTTTAACTCGACCGAAACGGGAATAAAGTATATTATCGCCGCTTTGATTCGTAACGGCCTTACCCAGAGCTCGCTCCAGTGTTTGGCTGGCTACGAGATTGCTCCGGGGCACGATCAGATCATTGAAAAGAAAAGTGAGCAGGCTCATCGCCAGGGCCAAGGCCAGGGCAGGCACCACCATGCGGGTGGTACCCACACCCACACTGCGCAGGGCGGTGAGCTCACTGCTACCCGACAGTCGGCTGTAGGCCAGCAGGGTGGCCATCAAGGTGGCCATGGGAAAAGCCAGGACCAGAAATCCAGGCAAACGCAACATCAAGACCTGGACCGCCACCTGCGGAGGCAGACCTGATTCGGCCACCCGTCGCACCAGCTCAAAAACCACACCCACCGAGAGGGATACGGCTGTGAAAGCTGCGATGCCAAAAAGCAGGGGACCCACCAGCTCTTGCAACAACCAACGGTCCATCAAGGGCAGATGCCGCCAGCCGCTAAGGCTTGGCCAGCTCCCCAGCAGGGATCGGAGCTTGGCTGGCAAATTCAAGGGGCCCGGAGTGGCCGGCATGGGTCTGATCAAAGCTGGAAGCCCTCACCTAGATAGTGCCGACGCACTAAGGGGTCATGGGCCATGGCCAGGGAACTGCCAGAAGCCAGCAGCTGGCCATCGGTAAGGATGTAAGCGCGATCCGTGATCGCCAACGTTTCACGAACGTTGTGATCGGTAATCAGCACCCCCATACCCCGCCGGCGCAGGCCGGCGATTAACTCCTGGAGATCGGCGACTGCAAGCGGATCAACGCCCGCGAAAGGCTCATCGAGCAACAAGTAACGGGGACCCTGACCGCCTACGGCAAGCGCACGGGCCACCTCACAACGGCGCCGCTCGCCCCCAGAGAGTTGAAATCCCTTGCGGCGTTGAAATGGGACCAAATGGAAGTCATGAATCAAGCTTTCCAATCGATCCTGGCGCAGCGATCTAGGCGTTTGACTTTGCTGGAGCGCCAGCTCGAGATTTTCCCGCACGCTGAGATTGCGGAAGACACTGGCTTCCTGGGGTAAGTAACCAAGGCCAAGCCGGGCTCGCTGGGGCATCGCCAGGCGGGTCACCGATACGCCATCAAAACGAACATTGCCCTCATCCGGCCGTAGCAAGCCCGTAATCAGGTTGAAGGTGGTGGTTTTTCCGGCCCCGTTGGGTCCCAGCAGTCCCACAACTTCCCCTGGATTGAGTTCGAGACTGACGCCACGCACCAAGGGCCTTCCTCCCAGGGTGATCGTGACCCGATCCAAGGCCAGACTCATGGCACCAAGGGGGAGGGCGTAGCCCCCTCGCGCGTTTGCAGACGCAGCTTGCTGAACACCTGGCGACCGGCTGATGGCTCAGCCACAACGCGCTCGCTATCGAGAAGATAGACAAGCCGTTCGGCGCGGATGCGTTGGCCATCGCGATCGACTACTTCGACATCGCCACTGAGGACGAGACGACCTTCCTTGCTGAAATATTGGGCCTGGCGGGAGGTCGCCACCATGCCCTTCTGGGGATAGGTAATTCGAACATTGCCGATGGCAGTAACGATCCCAGTGCGGTTGTCGGCCTGTTGGCGATCGGACTCAATGCTCACCATGCCATCGTCGCGAACAACGGCGGCAATAGGGGGGGCTGGCGAGGTAGCTGGGGCCGGGGAGAGTTGGGCCGGGGCGCCAAGCGGCGGCGATGGCAGTTTGGGGTGAGCTGGTAGAGGAGCTGGAGGGGTCGCTCCGCGGGCCATCAGAACCAGCGGGTTCCGAGGGGCGAGCGGAAGCAGCGCTGCCGCAACGATGCCCAAGCAGGCGAAGTGGAGCGGACGAAGCAAGAACCGGGCCATGACAAAGGATGACGGCTGAATCTACCGGGGCCCTTCCTGGCAGGGCTCAAGCCGAGGCAGGGATAAGGAATCCAGGGAAGATTGTTGCTGCAGGGCTCCTAGGCGCCGCTGGGATGATTGCTGGAGTTTCTGGATGTCAAGGCCGAGCTCACAGGGCTCGGCAGCGGCCAAGCGACCAAGACCTTCACCAAGCAGCACTGTGGCGCCCCTTTGATTACCCCTTTCAAGATGGTGATGGGCCACGGCAATCTGGAGGATGGCTTGGAGTACCGGCCTGAGACGGCCCTGGGTTTCATGCCAGACCGCCTCAAAATCATCGTGACATCCATACCATTCGCCTCGATTAAACGCGGCCACGCCGGAATGGAAGCGCGGATCCTGGAGGATCAACGCCTCTTCGGCTGTAAAGGAATTGGTGCCGCTCAACGAATCAGCGTTTGGCAGGTTTGCGGGCTGGCAACTTGCGTAGACGAATTGATTCGGGGGTGACTTCCAGCATCTCATCGGAGCCGATGTACTCAAGGGCTCTTTCCAGCGTCATCTGTACTGGGGTCTGCAGGGTGTCCAATTCCTCCGCACCAGCGGAGCGAATATTGGTGAGTTGTTTGGCCTTGCAGACATTCAACTCAAGATCCTGGGGTCGATTATTTTCGCCAATGATCATACCCTTGTAAACCTTGGTACCAGGTGTAATGAAAAATTGCCCCCGATCTTCTGCATTTTTGAGAGCATAGAAGGTGGCCGTTCCTTCCTCAAAGGCAATCAGAACACCGTTGCGACGGGCATCGAATTCACCCTGCATGGGGCGATAGTCAAAGAAGGAATGGCTCATGATCCCTTCTCCACGGGTGGCACGAACAAAATCACCACGGAAACCGATCAATCCCCGGGCCGGCACAATGAACTCCAATTGAGTTCTGCCATCACTACTGGTTTCCATGTTCTGCATTTCGCCCTTGCGAATGCCCAGCTTTTCGATGCAGGCACCAACGGCCTCCTCGGGCACGTCCATAACCAAGGTCTCGAATGGTTCATGGGGGG
>JBILDB010000281.1:0-3704 GCA_044352805.1 Cyanobium sp. | reverse complement strand
TCAGCGAGGTGTCGCACCTCGGGGTAACCGCCGCCCTGGCCGTGGAGAACGCCGTGGAAGAGGCGATCGAGAAAGGGCGTGAGGTATTTGTGGTGGGCGCCACCGGCACGACTCAGCGCCGCTTGGAAAAGCTCGGCCTCTATAAAAAGCTGGACCCTGAGCGCACAAGCCTCAGCCGTCGCGACGCCCTGCAGCGCGCGGTCGCAGCCTTAGGTTGACGCCCAAATACCAAGCCAGAGGACTCGACCCAGAGGACTCGGCCAGGACGGGTCCTTTTTTTCATTGGTTATACCCCATGGATCAGTTCAGCGACAAACGTTTTCTCTCCATCGTGCATGGCTACGAAAGGCTACTGGCGAAACTTCTAGCCCTACTTTTAGCCGTGGTGATCGGCTTTACCGTGATCGAACTGGTGGTTGAAACCAGCATCAAAATCGCTCGATTCGAGACGAATTGGTTTGAGGGAGGACTCATCCAGCTTCTTGATCGGCTCCTGATGATTTTTATCGCCCTGGAAGTGCTGCAAAACGTGACCGCCTATCTGCGCGACCAGGTTGTACAAATCGAACTGGTGCTGCTCACGGCCATGACGGCCGTAGCCAGAAAAGTGATTGTGCTACCACCAGGCACCGAAAGCAAACCCCAACTCATGGCCGGTTTTGGGGTGATTGTGGTCGGCATTGCTGCGGCCTATTGGCTGGTCAAACGAGCCAGGAATGACCAGCAATCTGCCTGATCCATGGCCAACGGAAGCCTGGAATGCACAACGCATCTCCAGGCATTGATCAGCTTTTCTGATCGCAAAGATTGCAGCTCCTAGTTGGTCAACAACTCAGAAGGCGATTGCGACGCACTCAACCAGCACATGCGCGCTGCCATCGGCCGCAGTGCGTTGCTCAACGCTGAGCAAGAAATCAGCCTGGCCAGGCTGGTTCAAAGCGGCTGCCGAGCCACCGACGTATGGATCTGGCCCATCAGCAGAACCAGAAGCATCCGGTGGCAGCAGCACCCTCTCGGGCATCAATCGGGCCGAGACAGGCCGGGCCGGGCCCTGAAAGATCAGTAATCCACGCCCCGCTTGAGATCGACGCCCCGTTCGGCGTAGTGCTTGTGGCACACCATCTCGGAGTGGACGCTGGCTAGATCGAAGTAGGCGGGGCGGCTCTTGCAGCGGCCGGTGATGATGACTTCGGTTTCGGCTGGTTTGCGCAGCAGCGTCTGCACGATCGGCTCCACCGGCAGCAGCTCCAGATCCACCGTTGGATTCAGTTCGTCGAGAATGACGGTTTTGTAGAGACCACTGGCGATGGCGGCGCGGGCGATTTCCCAGGCCCGCTCCGCTTCCACATAATCAATCGGCAGTTGTTGACCGCGCCAGACAATTGCATCTCGGCCAGAGCGCAGGTGATCCACCAGGTGGGGATAACTTTCGCGCAAGGCGGCAATCGCCGCATCCTCGGTGTAGCCGCTGCCGCCTTTGAGCCACTGCAGAATCAGCACCCGATGGCTCTTGTCCAGGCTGATGCCGCGGCCGATGGCCTGCAGGGCCTTGCCCAGGGCGCTGGTGCTTTTGCCCTTGCCATCACCGGTGTAGATCTCGATTCCATCCAGGCCCAAGGCCTCGACCCCTAGGGTCTCGGCCCCCAGGGTCTCGGCGAAGGCATCAGCGGCGGGCAGGCGACGCCGGTGGGCCCGCATCTCCGAATGCAGATCGGCCAGTTGCACCAAGGCTGGCGGTGCCCCCCTGCCAGTGCAGATCACCTCCATGCCGGTGGGTTTAGCAGCGAGGGTACGTACCACCTCGGCCGTGTCTAACAGGCCAAGGGCCAGCACTGGATTGAGTTCATCGAGCACCACCACGGAATAGAGGTTGCTGGCGATGGCGCCTTTGGCGATATCCCAGCCCCGTTGGGCCTCCTGGCGATCGAAGGCGGTGGCCTGCTCGGCATTGAAGTAGTCCCCCCGACCGGTGCGCACCTGGTCGATCAGGTGGGGAAAGCCTTGCTGCAGCGCTTCGATGGCGCCGTCTTCGTCGTAGGAGCGACCGGGACCTTTGAGAAAGCGAAGCAGGAGAACGCGGGTTCGCTGCTGTTCGCAGATCCCCAGGCCGATGGTGCGCAGCACCACCCCCAGGGCCGCCTGGCTTTTGCCCTTGCCATCGCCGTCATAAATATGCAACTGGCCCCGCTGGCGCTCATCGCTACCTGCCGCCGTGCGGATGCCGATGCCCCGGCCCGTGCCCCGCTGGGGCATGCGGGTCACGGCTTGGGCGCCTGTTGTGCTGCCCTTGCCAGCGGTAGACAGGGGCCCTGAAGTCGGTACAGCCGCTGAAAGGGGGTTAGGCGGGTTCATCGCGGTGCGATTCGAAGGCCAGGCTACCGAGATTTCCGCACCCCAGGCCTCTAGCCCTTGCCAGGATGGCGGCCATGGTCCCAGCCTCACCCTTCACATTGCTCGAATCACTGCCTCCGCCCCTGGAGTCAGCCTTGGCCGCCCTGCGCCAGCAGTTGGTGGGTCTGGGCAGGGTGGTGGTGGCCTACTCGGGCGGCGTCGATAGCGCTTTAGTGGCGGCCCTTGCCGCCGAAGTCCTCGGCGATCGCGCCCTGGCGATTACGGGCGTATCGCCCGCGCTGGCCCCCCATCTGCTGGAGGAAGCCCGCGCCCAGGCGCTCTGGCTCGGGATCCGGCACCTGGAACAGCCAACCGCCGAGCTGGCCGATCCGGCATACACCAGCAACCCAGAGGACCGTTGCTATGCCTGCAAACGGGAGCTGCATGGCCTGCTGGCACCCATCGCCGCCGCCGCTGGCGGGGCCCGGGTGCTGGATGGCGTCAACGTGGATGATCTGGGCGACCACCGGCCCGGCCTGAGGGCGGCCCGGGAGTACGGCGTGCTGTCTCCCTTGGCCGAAGTTGGTCTGGATAAGGCCGGGGTGCGCCAGGTGTCGCGGGCCCTGGGGCTGCCCTGGTGGGACAAACCAGCCCAACCCTGCTTAGCTTCCCGCTTTCCCTATGGCGAGCCGATCTCCGCGGCCCGCCTGCGGCGGGTGGCCGCGGCGGAGGCCTGGTTACGGCAGCAGGGCTTCCGGGATCTGCGAGTCCGCAGCCAGGGGGAAACCGCCCGGATTGAGTTGGCCCTGACGTGCCTGCCAGGGGCGTTGCAGCGTCTGGTCGCTGACGACTTCCGTCAGGGCCTGGTGCAGGCCTTCGGGGCGCTTGGCTTCAGCGCCGTCGGGCTAGACCTGGAGGGTCTTGTCAGTGGCAAGCTCAATCGAGACCTGAGCTCCAATAAAAATTACGGAGATCCCCAAAAGGGATCCCCGCCATTAGGCTGAATGAATGGCATTGACCATTCATTCAACTATTTATCGACATCGATAACGCTCAGACCAACGACAACTCAGGCTCTCGTTGACTGAAGGCAACGCTACCGGGGGTCTCCCTCCGGAAACTGGTGAGTTTGTGACGTCCAGAACCCAGTTCCTTAGCAAGCACATCACAAGCCTTGTCAGGCATGGTGTGGTCGCCACAAGTAAACACATCTACCGCTGCATAGCCCGATTCGGGCCAGGTGTGGATAGAAATGTGGGATTCGGCCAACAGGGCCAAACCAGTCACTCCTTGCGGTTCAAACCGGTGGGTGATGAGATTCAGGAGAGTGGCACCAGCACGTTTCGCTGCTGTCGTGATGGCGTTCCTGAGAA
>JBILDB010000280.1:0-3706 GCA_044352805.1 Cyanobium sp. | reverse complement strand
CATGGGGTGCCAAGACCGCCTACTCCTGGGGCACCAGGGCTAGCAGCCGCTCGCGGAAATCGCCCTTGGCCATCCCCCCCTTGAGTTCGCCGTGGATAACGAAGTCGGGCTCTTCCGGGGCAGTCACCAACAGGTAGGTGGGCCAGCCCATGCCTTCTTTGGTGGGGTACTGGGCCAACAAAACCCGACGGTAGCGGCGGTAGGTGTCGGTGTCCTGCAGCATCACGCTCACAAAGGAGAGCCCCAGTTCTTCGGCCACCTTGGCGTCGTAGTGACCCATGCGATGGCAGGTGCCACAGTCCTCCGAGCTGAATTTGACAACGGTGAAGGGGGCCATGGCCACAGCGAAACATTGCTGGCGGCGATGGTAAGCAGCCAGGGATACGGTCCGTCCATCGCCACCGGTCCCTCCAGGCACCCCTCAACGACGCTCGGCATCCAAACGCTCGGCGCGCAGCTGGCGTAACCGTCGCCCCAGTTGGGGTCCGGGCGTCATGCCGGCCTCGATCAATGCAGCGGCCGAACGGGGCGAGCGCAGATGGCGCCAGCGCAGCCACCAGCGCAGCAGGGGCCGACGCCAGGGTCCGCCCGCCGCCACCACCAGGGCTACCGCCTCGGCCGTGACTCCGGGGGACTCCAACAGGTCACACCACCGCGATGGGGCCCACAGGGCTGGCGCCTGCCCCGGGTCCAGGACAGCCAGGCGCTGCCCCAGGACCCCTGCCTGGGCCAACAGCTGCTGGTGGCGATGGGGCAGTTGCAGCCGCTCCGCCACGGCCAGCGGGTCCCCAGCCGCCAGCAACAGGGCCGGCAGCAGGGGCAGGCCCAGCCGCTCGGCGTGGCGTAATCGCCAGGGCCAGTGCCGATCCCGCTGCAGGTCGGGATCCAGCAGCTCCAGGGCTCCCCAAGATTGCAGCGCCTCCAGGCCAGCACGCCAGGGCTCCCGCTCCAACAGCAGGTCCAGTTCCATGCGCAGCCGGGTGGCCAACGCTGGTGGCGCCAGGCCTGGGGGATCGCCTGGACGCCAGGCCCAGGGCCAGCGGGCCAGGGTGGTGGCCCACTGCTCAAGGCTGTCGGGGGCAAGGGCAAACCCCAGCCGGGCGACATAGCGGGCACCGCGCACGATGCGGGTGGGATCGTCCTGCAGGCTGGAGCCATGCAGCAACCGCAGCTGGCGGCAGCCCAGATCGGCCTGGCCGCCATGGGGGTCGAGCAGCGTCACACTGCCCTCCCCCACCATCAGGGCCATGGCGTTGATGCTGAAATCCCGGCGCGCCAAATCATCCGCCAGGCTGCCGAAAACCACGCTTGGATTCTCCCCAGGTGCGGCATAAACCTCGTGGCGGGCACTGGCCAAATCCAGCAGCAGCGGCCCCTCCTCCAGGTTCAGTTCCAATTCGGCCGTGCCATAGGCGGTGTGCTCGTGGTAGCTGAGGACGCCAGCAGGGCCGAGCCGCTGGACCAGGCGGCGCGCCAGCCGGTGGGCGGGGGCAACGGACGGATCCCCTGCCTCGATGGGGGCCGGTTCCACCACCAGATCCAGATCCGGCACCCCCTGCCAGGGATCGTGATGCACCCGATGCAGCAGCAGGTCCCGCACCGCCCCACCCACCAGGGCCAACCGATCTGACGCCGCCGCCGCCGCAAGCAGGGATGGCAGGGAGGGGGGCAATCCCGGCAGATCGTTGAAGGCGCTTGCAGGCAAGGGGGCAAGGGAGAATGGGCGCATCATCCCGGAGCTTCCCGTTGTCCGCTCTGACGCGCTGCCTGGAGGAGGAGGCGGCGGCAATCGCCGCCAGTGCCCACCGTCTGGATGGCCAGCAAGTGGAATCCGCCCTGGAGCTGCTGGATCGCTGCGCCGCGACCCGCGCCAAGCTCGTGATCACGGGAGTTGGAAAAAGTGGGATCGTGGCGCGCAAAATCGCCGCCACCTTCTCCTCCATCGGCCTGATGGCCATCTTTTTGAACCCGGTGGATGCCCTGCACGGCGACCTGGGGGTGGTGGCGCCAGACGATGTCACCTTGCTGCTTTCCAACAGCGGCGAAACCCAGGAGGTGCTGGAAATCCTGCCCCACCTCCGCCGCCGAGGTACCGCCCGGATTGCCCTGGTGGGCCGGATCAACTCCAGCCTGGCGCGGGGTTGTGACGTGGTTTTGGATGCCTCAGTGGACCGCGAGGTATGTCCGCTCAACCTGGCCCCTACCGCCAGCACGGCGGTGGCCATGGCCATCGGCGATGCCCTGGCGGCGGTGTGGATGGAACGGCAGGGCATCTCGCCCCGGGATTTTGCCCTCAACCATCCGGCCGGTTCCCTGGGAAAACAACTGACGCTGACCGCCGCCGACCTGATGGTGGGCACCGCAAACCTGCGCCCCCTGGAAACGGGCACCCCCTTGGCGGAGCTGATTGCCCACCTCACCGCCGACGGGGTGGGGGCCTGCTGGGTGACCCGCCAAGGGCACCCCAGCCAACTGGGGGGACTGATCACCGACGGCGACCTGCGGCGCGCCCTGCAGAGCCATCCCCCCGCCGAATGGAGCCTGCTGACGGCCAGCGATCTGATGACGGCCGATCCGATCACGGTCAGCGGCGACACCCTGGCCATCCATGCCCTCGAAGCGATGGAAAGCAACCGCCGCAAGTCAATCAGCGTGCTGCCGGTTGTGGGCGAGGACCGCCTGATGCTGGGGCTGCTGCGCCTCCACGACCTGGTGCAGGCCGGACTCACCACCGGCCCCTGACGGCCTCAGGCGCCAGCCGCGGCCAAGGCCCGGGCCTGCTCCAACTGCTCGGCCGTATCCACCGACAGGGATTCGCCCGCCACCGCAAAGGTGCTGATGGCGATGCCGGCCTCCAGCAGGCGCAACTGCTCGAGCTTCTCGATGGCCTCCAGGGGTGAATCGGGCAAGGCCTCCCAGCGGGCCAGGACATCAGCCCGATAGCCATACAGCCCCACATGGCCCCAATAGGGGGCATGGGCGTGCCAATCGGCTGGATCGACGCCGCGTACGTGGGGGACGGCCGAACGGGAGAAGTACAGGGCCTGACCGCCGCTGCTCACCAATGCTTTGACCACATTGGGGTCGTGCAGATGGTCAGCCCCCAGGCGGTAGACGGGGGTCAACACCTGCGGCACGGGCAGACGGGCCTCGAATTCGACGGCCATGGCATCAATCACCGCCGGATCCAGGAACGGCTGGTCGCCCTGAACGTTGATGATCACAGTTTGGGCGAGGTCTGCCGCTGCAGGGTCTCCAGCCAGGGCAACGAGGGGCTCCAGCACTGAAGCAATGCGTTGGCTGCCGGAATCACAGGCAGGACTTGTGGCCAAGGCAGGGAAACCCCAGGCTGCTGCCGACCGCATCAAATCATCGCTGTCGGTGCAGAGCACCACTGCAGCGGGCCGGTGGGCCAGGGCGCAGCGCTCCAGGACCCGCTGCAGCATGGGCTTGCCGCCGATGTCGGCCAAGACCTTGCCTGGCAACCGGGAGGATTCCAGTCGGGCCGGCACCGCCACCACGAACCGCATCAGCGTCGTTCCTGCTGGGCTGAGCCTATCGCTGGTCACCAAGCCGAGTTCACCAAGCCGAGTTCACCAAGCCACAGTTTGGCGCCGGGCCCGTGCCACCAAAGCGGCCACGGCGGCGGGGTCCGCGGCGGCCCGTTCTGCCGCCTCAACGGCTCGATAAAGATCCGCCACCCGCC
>JBILDB010000040.1:0-12011 GCA_044352805.1 Cyanobium sp. | reverse complement strand
AGGCCAGCGCCGACCTGGCCCGCCTCAGCGAGCCCAGCCTGTTTTTGCAGCGCCATGCCGACAAGCTGGTGATCCTTGATGAGGTGCAGCGACTGCCGGGGTTGTTTGCCGAGCTGCGCGGTTTGATCGATGCCGGCCGCCGGCAGGGAAAAGCCAACGGCCGCTTCCTGCTACTCGGCTCAGCCTCGGTGGAGCTGATCCGTCAGAGCAGCGAATCCCTCGCCGGCCGGATCGCCTTTTTGGAGCTGGGCGGCCTGCATCCGCTGGAGCTGGGGGCCGGCGCCCAGGACTCGCTGTGGATTCGCGGTGGTTTCCCCGGCAGTGTGCTGGCCGCCACCGATCAAGGCAGCTGCGAGTGGCGGCGGCAATTCATCCGCACCTATCTGGAGCGCGATATCCCCCAGCTGGGGCCTCGGGTGCCGGCAGAAACCCTGCGCCGCTTCTGGACCATGCTCGCCCATGGCCAGGGTTCGCTGCTCAATGCCGCCGAACTGGGCCGGGCCCTGGGCGTCGATGGCAAAACCGTGGGACGCTACCTCGATCTTTTAGTGGACCTGCTGCTGGTGCGGCGGCTCCCACCCCTGCACGCCAAAGTCGGCAAGCGGCTGGTGCGCTCCCCGAAGGTGCTGGTGCGTGACAGCGGTCTGGTCCACGTCCTGCTTGGGTTGGCCGATGCCGATGCGGTGCTGGGCCATCCGGTGGCAGGGGCCAGCTGGGAGGGCTTCGTGATCGAAAGCCTGCTTGCAGTGGCACCATCTAATTGTGTGGGCTGGTTTTACCGCACCGCCGCCGGAGCGGAGATCGACCTGGTGCTGGAGTGGTCGCCACAGCGGCGCTGGGCGATTGAGATCAAGCGCAGCCTCAGCCCCCGGCTCAGCAAGGGCGTCCATCAGGCCCGCGCCGACCTCCAGCCCGAACGCATGGTCGTGGTGACACCAGCACCCACGGGATATCCCCTGGCCGACGGGGTGGAGGTGGTGGGGCTGGCGGAACTGGCCGGCCAGCTGCTGCAGGCAGGGTGATCGCCATTTGCATTGGTAGCGGCCAATGCCTTGAGATGGCTGAAGTTGGGAAACGCAGCGTATTTCTTTAGCGCTTCTGGCGGTATCGGCTTTCATCAACCACCGCCCGCTCGGCATTCTCCCAGGGAAAGACTATCCATTCTGCCGAGGGATAAACCTCCAGCGCCTGCCACCACAGTGGCTCGGCTTTGCTGATCCACACCAGCAGCGTTGCCCCCTCCAGATCCCGGTAGGGCGCCAGGGTGCGACCGGTTTCGTACACATCGTCCACCAGCAAGCAACCGGGCTGGGGCTCACTTAGCAGCGGCAACTCCAGGCGGTGGCTCAAGGCAACGGCCAACACCAACCCACCGCGGGGGATGCCACAGATGGCGTTGATGGGCAGTCCGATGCAGGTCTTGGCCATCTGCTCGACGGCCCGATCGAAGTCTCGCCAGCTGAGATGGCGCATCGGCGGCAGGGACGAAGCCCCATCTTGGGCCTTGCCGTTTGCAGTCGGGGGGCTCGTTCCTCTGCTCGGCCAACTACTGCAGCAACTACCTGTGAGCTTGTTTCGGAACATTCGCGTTTGGCTTGGGGCCAGCGGGTGACCATCAAGGGGGGGGCAGGACGATATTTAAGCAGCCGTTAGCCTATCTGGGAGGCTCCAAACGGGGTAAGGTTGTGTTTACAGCTGGCAAAGGAACGCCGCAACTGGATTTAACATTAGCTTGCGCTGCGCACTCAAGGTTTAGATCTTGTCATCATCAATCAATTTGTTGAGCTGTTGTTGAAACTGAAGCTTGAGATCTTCTATACTTGTGTAGTGAGTAGGGTAATGGCCGAGGTCTTTCAGCTTTTTTTGAAAGTCCCAGAGTGAGTTGAGGTCTTCTCGCATCCTAATATCATAGGGACCATGGGATTGCATGAAATAAGTATAAATTAGCGGTTTACCAAAATTCTTGAAGGTCGTGTGTGCAACATCAAACTCTTCCTCAGTATATATGCCTGTCTTGGTCTTGAAGAGGCTTACAAAAATATCGCTCTTCCTAACTTTTTCGTTGTAATCCTCCTGGAGGCGGGTTTCGCTCATGGCATCGAGAGAGGTTTCCCAGCGAATCACTTCCACCTCGAATCCCTGGCAGCGAAAGTCTTTGTTCTTGCGAAGGAAATGAAGTTCGAAGGCATCGCGATCTTCCCTGAGTACTGAGGAGGAGGCTAGGAAGATCATGATCGTTCTGGGGGCCGAGGTGGCCCAGGGGGGCAGGGGCTCTAACTTGAGACCATCCAGCAATTCCAGAACGCTGACATCCTCATAGCTCTCTGGGCATTCAACCGTCAGCTTGCCATCCTGCTTGCGCTTCTGGAGTCGGCCTTCCTTATAGCGTTCTGGAGTGGTGGATAGACGGCAATTACTGCAAAAGCAAGGCACAAGTTTACGCACCTTATCCCTCAGACCTTCGAACGTTGCATTGAGGGCATCGAGATCGCTGGAGATGACGCTCAGCAAAGCTTTGCGCTCCGGGCCGCGGGCGCGCAGTTCAATCTCCTGGCCCAGCGGTGAAGCCAGCCGCACCAGCAATTCACTCTGCACATGCTCGAAAAAGGCTCCACTGCGCCAGGAGCGATCCGGCTGGCGCACGAAACGATTCATACGACAAATCAGCCGGCTGATCAAACCTTTGGGCAGGAAGTCGTACTGATAGGTCAACACAAGATCATCCGCCTGGGGCCAATCCTGCACTGCTTCGGGGGTGGAAGGGGAGAGCAGCTGGGGTGCCAACCAGGTGTCTGTTGGTTGATCGGCGAGCTTGTAACAAAGCTCAAATTTCTCCATCAGGGCCAGGAGTTCGGGATGCAGGTCTCCATAGGTGGAGTGCGCCCAGATTCGCTGGCAATCGGCCCTGGTGAAGTAGCCAGAACGGGCTTTGGTGGGCTCATCATCGAGCACGTTGAAGACAGCCTCCGTGGCCCATTCGTTCTTGAGGAAGACATAGCGAGCTAGGAGAAAATCATCCTGGAAGTGGAGGAAGACGCCCAGGTCGTGGAGATAGCGACTGAGCTTAAGCGCTTTGGTTTCATCAAACTCCAGATGGCGCCCATAGATTTGAAAATAGTCCTTGCAGCTGATGTACGGGTCCAGCTGTTTTCTCTCCTCCAATTCGGCACGAATCTGCAACCAGCGGGCTGGCACCGCCTCGCCGACGTGGGGCAACTGCTGAACGTGAAAGCGGATGGCTTCGGCCAGCTTATCAGCTGCATCGGCATGTTCGAGATTGCCACGGTAAACATCCTTGACGTTGGCGAAGCGCCCCTTGATTCCGGCTGCATCAATTCTTTTGCTGCGTCCTGCCTTCTCGTTCTGGAAGATCAGCACCGGGCTACCCTCGCTGAGCGCCTCAATCAGCTCCAGCCAATATTTAAACCCGTCGTCCTGCACCGCTTGGCTGCTGTTGCGGGTGTCGTCCACCAAGATGTAGAGAGAACGCTTGGTGAGAAAAAACTGATGGGTAGCGTGATAGATCTGTTGGCCGCCAAAGTCCCATACGTTGAGATGAAAGGGCCGCTCTGCGGCATTGGTAAAGGTATGGCGGTGGATGTCGATGCCTTTGGTGGATTCCTCTTCCGCCGGCAGGGGTAAATCAGTCTGGTATAGCCGGCGCATCAGGCTGGTTTTGCCCGCGCCTCCATCGCCCAAAATCAGCACCTTGGCTTCATAGAGATGGTCTTCTCCCTGCGCTTCTATTTCGCGGAGGTAGTTGAGAATGGCTGTCTGTCCTTGTTGGACGATCTCCGGGGGTGGATGGATAAGGGGGCAGTTATATACATTAATTCCATCTCTAGATCCATAAGATCCATACTCTGACCATTTTGCCTCCAGGCCTCTCTCCAGTAAGGGCTGCAACGGAGATAGATCCTGAACCTTGGCTTCCATCAAGTTGAGTCTTTTCAATTGCCTCAAGGTTGCGAAAGACGTTGTCTCAACGACAGGATTCTTTGAAAGATCAAGCTTGGTGAGCTGGGTGAGGGCCGCAAGAGAAGCCGCGCCCTCATCACCGATCTGGTTGCCCCCCAGGCCGAGGGAAGTGAGCTGGGTAAGGGCCGCCAGAGATGCCGCTCCTTCATCACCGATCTGGTTGCCCCCAAGGCCTAGGAAGATGAGATGGGAGAGGGCCGCCAGAGACGCCGCTCCCGCATCACCGATCTGGTTGCCCCACAGGTTGAGGGACGTGAGCTGGGTGAGGGCCGCCAGAGACTCCGCTCCCGCAGCACCGATCTTGTTGCCCCCCAGGTTGAGGTAAGTGAGCTGGGTGAGGGCCGCCAGAGACTCCGCTACCGCAGCACCGACCTGATTGAACTCCAGGTTGAGGTAAGTGAGCTGGGTGAGGGCCGCCAGAGACGCCGCTACCTCAGCACCGATCTGGTTGCTCCTCAGGTTGAGGGAGGTGAGCTGGGTGAGGGCGGCCAGAGATGCCGCTCCCGCAGCACCGATCTTGTTGTTCCTCAGGTTGAGGAAGGTGAGCTTGGTGAGGGCCGCCAGAGACGACGCTCCCGCAGCACCGATCTTGTTAGCCCAAAGGCTGAGGTAGGTGAGCTGGGTGAGGGCCACCAGAGACGACGCTCCCTTATCACCGATCTGGTTGCCCCCCAGGTTGAGGGAAGTGAGTTGGGTGAGGGCCGCCAGAGACGACGCTCCCTCATCACCGATCTGGTTGCCCCCCAGGCCGAGGGAAGTGAGCTGGGTGAGGGCCGCCAAATACGACGCTCCCTCAGCACCGATCTGATTGAACTCCAGGTCAAGGAAGGTGAGCTGGGTGAGAGCCGCCAGAGACGACGCTCCCTCAGCTCCGATCTTGTTGTGCCCCAGGTCAAGGGAGGTGAGCTGGGTAAGGGCCGCCAGAGACGACGCTCCCTTATCACCGATCTCGTTGTACCCCAGGTTGAGGGTGGTGAGCTGGGTGAGGGCCGCCAGCGCCGCCGCTCCCTCAGCACCGATCTTGTTGTGCCCCAGGTCGAGGGAAGTGAGCTGGCTGAGTACCGCCAGAGCCACCGCCCCTTTAGCACCGATATCGTTGCCCACCAGGTCAAGGGAGGTGAGCTGGGTGAGGGGCGCCAGCGCCGCCGCGCCCTCATCACCAATCTCGTTGTACCCCATGTTGAGGGAAGTGAGCTGGGTCAACTCCGCGAGCCGTCCCGCCAGGGCCTTCACAGGTTCGATTAGCTGATAGACCCTTGGCTTAGCCCGCAGCTCACGCCGCCACTGGTTCACTGAGTCGGACAGACGAATCCCCGGCCCCAGTAACACCAGCTCCCTGGTTCCTTGCCGCCGCAGTTCAGCGATCAGGCCATCCAGATCAGCTTCGGAAATGCGTTGCAGGCGAGGAGTGGTCGTCATGGGCGAGATCAGGTAAAGATTCGGGTGAGCAATCCAAGGCAATCCAGCCGCTCTTATCTCGCGCCAGCGTCCTGTAGCTCACATCCGGATGGACTCTCAGATTCCCAGCGCTGGCTATCCATCCAACTTTTGCGATCAACTCCTGGCGGAGCTTATCGAAACTGGCAGCAAGGCCATCAAGTTCGCAAGCGATCCAATCGGTCTGGTGGGCCATCCTTTTGCCATGCTGATTCAGATCAAGGCCAACTGCAAAATCAAGAAGCTGCACAGCAAACTGGTATACCTGGCCTTCTGAGCCGAGGCGCAATGGCCAATCCCACCCCACCAGATTCCGACACCACCTGGGACGAGCCAGCCAGCGCCGCCGGCGATCCCCGCCGGGCCGCCCTGATCGCCTCGCTGCAGCAGCGTTATGCGGATGCCGAGGCCAGCGGTGATGCCGAAGCCAAGCAGGCCCTGTTCCGCGAAGCGGTGTACCTCAATCTTGCCCCCCAGCTCTGGCAGGGTGGGACAGCAGAAGCCAGCTAAAGGCCCCGCCAGGGCTGGGCTTCAGGGCAGGGCTGGGCATCAGGCCAGATCGCCATCGAGCCGGCGTAAGGTATCTGCCACCTGGTGGCGCAGGGTTTGAAAATCAGGCGTCAGCCGCAGATCGCGGAGATTGTCCTTGTTGAGCTCCACCGTGAGGCTTTCGACAATCCGACCCGGGCGGGGCGCCAGGATGTGAACCTGCTGGGCCAGCAGCAGCGCCTCGTCGATGTCGTGGGTGATCAGTAACACCGAGAGGCCGGTGCGGCGCCAGAGACCGTATAGAAATTCCTGCATCGATTCACGGATCTGGAGATCCAGGGCGCCAAAGGGTTCATCCAATAGCAGCAGCCTGGGATTGGCGGCCAGGGCCCGGGCAATCGCCACCCGCTGCTGCATGCCGCCGGAGAGTTCGCGCGGCAGGCGCCGGGCCGCTTCGGCCAGGCCAACCACCTCCAAATAAAACCCCGTGCGTTCACGGATCTCGGAGCGCTCCAGCCCCTGCAGTTCCATGCCAAAGGCGACGTTCTGGGCGGCCGTGAGCCAGGGATAAAGGCTGTACTTCTGAAAAACCATGCCGCGATCCGATCCGGGGCCCCGCACCGGCTGGCCATCAAGGCTGATGCTGCCGCTGCTGGGTTGCTCCAGGCCTGCCACCAGGCGCATCAGGGTTGACTTGCCGGATCCGGAGCTACCCAACAGGGCCAGAAACTGGCCGGTGTGCATGGCCAGGCTGATGCGATCGAGCACCAGCGGGCCATGGTTGCCGCTTCCAAAGCGTTTGCAGACCGCATCAAGCACAAGATTCATGGCGGATTAATTGGCCCAGCGGCAGGCGCGGCGCATCAACAAGCGAAAACTGAGATCGATCACCAGGCCGATCAGGCCGATCACAATCAGCCCCAGAAAAATTTGATCGGTGCGCAGAAAACGCTGGGCCAAAGTGATCCGCTTTCCCAAGCCACTTTCGGCGGCAACGAGTTCGGCGACGATCACCAGATTCCAGGCGGCCGCCATATTGATGCGAAAGGCATCCAGCACCTGCGGTGCAATAAAGGGTGCGATCACCCGCAGCAGCAAATCACGTTTTTTACCGCCAAGGGTCAGGGCGGTTTCAAGCAGCTCACGCGGCACGAATTTCACCGCATCCATAATCATCAAAGTGTTGAAAAACAGGGTGCCAATGAAGATCAACAGCACCTTGGGCAGCTCGCCCAAGCCGAAGTAGATGATCAACAGGGGGATGAAGGCTGGGGCGGGCATGTAGCGTAATAGCGCCAATAGCGGCTCCAACAGGCGGCAAAAGGTGGCATTGGCGCCCATAGCAATCCCCAGCGGCAATGCCACCAGGGCGGAAAGGCCAAAGCCGGCCAGAACCCGCAACAAACTGGCCGTGATGTCGGACCAAAGTTGGCCATTGGCAGCTAATTCGTGCCCCGCAGCCAGCACCGCCGCGGGGGTGGGCAGAAACAATTTGTCGACCAACTGCAGCCCAGCCAGCAATGCCCAGAGGCCGAACACCAGGGCGATGCCGGCCACCCCAAGCGACCAGGGGTGCAGCATCCAGGGGCGCAATCGCCGCAACATGGCTGGATTAATTGGCGGCATCAACAAACTTCGAATCGAACAGCCCCTCAAGCTGCGGTGCGGTCTTGGCCAGACCCACCGCCTGGAGGAAGCCGCTGATCTGGGCGGCGGCGTAGGGCAGGGAGGTCATCGTGGTACCCGGCTTGACCACCTGGCGGTTCTGTTCAAGGGTGTAGATCGTGGTGCCGGCGTCGTAGGCCCGATACTCCGCCTCACTCACACCGGCCCGTTTGGCAAGGATCGCGAGCGCAGGGGCGGGATTGGCCTTGATGTCCCGCTGGGTGGCAAACCAGGCATTGACGATTTTTTGGATCTTCTCGGGATTTTTGGCCACGAAGGCCCGATTGCAGACCAGGTGATCACTGATGGCACCAGGGAAATCCTTGGAGCTGAACAGGGTGGTGCTGCCCGGCCGCTTCAGCGCCTGGGTGGTGAAGGGCGCAAACACCCCCACCGCATCCACCTTGCCGGCCACGAAGGCCGCCGCCGCAGCGCCCGTTTCCAGGGGCACAAAGGTGATGTCCTTCTCGGCCATGCGGGCCTTCTTCATGCCCAGCAGCAGCAGGTAGTGGTCAACGGTGCCCTGCTCGGCGGCCACCTTTTTGCCCTTGAGGTCGGCGACGCTGCGGATGCCGGGCGCCGCAATGATCTGGTCATTGCCACTGGAAATGTCGTTGGTGAGCACCACCTGCAGATCGGCGCCAGCGGCGACCGAAGAAATCGTGTCGCCCAGGGTCTGGCTGTTGCAATCCAGCTGGCCGGCGTTGAGGGCGTTGATCGAATCGAGGTAGCCGTCAAACCAGACAAGGCTCACCGGCACTCCGGCAGCGTTGAAGTGCCCCCTCTCCTCGCTCACCTTCCAGGGAAACCAGCCCGGCCAGGCGCTGTAGCCAATCCGCACCGGCGTCTCGCTAACCGAGGTGCCCGGTTTGTTGCAGCCGCCCAGGCCGGCGCTAACCACCCCGGCGAGCAGCAAGTAATTCAGCGTGCGCAGACGAAAGGACCGGGGGCTGAAACGGGTCATGCTGGAGGGAGCAAACGCTGGTTAAAAAAGTTGCTGGAGCGGAAAATGTGTGGGGGCGCTGGAGCTGAAGTCGCTCAGCGGGCCAGGCTGAGCGGTGCAGCGGCGCTGCCGGGGCGGGGCGCTGGCGTTGCTAGCAGGGCCGATCGCTGGGCGGCGACCTGCTGGTGGAGCCAAAGGTGCCAGGCCTCGATGCCGACGCCGCTGCTGGCCGAAACCCTCAGCACCACGCAGCGGGGATTGACCTGCTTGATGTGATCCTCGATCCGCTCCACCTGCACCGGCAGATAGGGCAGCAGGTCGGTCTTGGTGATCAGCACACAATCGGCCTCCCGGAACATCACCGGGTACTTGAGGGGTTTGTCGTCGCCTTCGGTGACGCTGAGCAGGGCCACTTTGCGGTGTTCGCCCACCTCGAATTCGGCCGGACAAACCAAGTTGCCGACATTTTCAACCCAAAGCAAATCGAGGCTGGCGGGATCAAGGCGCTGGCGCAGCAATCGCAGGCCGCCGGCCACCATGGCGGCATCAAGGTGGCAGGAGCGGCCGGTGGTGATCGGCACCACGGGCACCCCCACCGCTTCCAGGCGCTCGGCGTCGAGTTGGGTGGTCATGTCGCCCTCCAGCACGGCCATGGCGAAGTCGTTGGCCAGCAGGGGCAAACTTCGCTCTAACAATGAGGTTTTACCGGCCCCCGGGCTACTCATCACGTTGATGCAGAGCAGTTGCCAGGCATCAAAGTGCTCGCGGTTGTGGGCGGCCTGGTGCTGGTTAGCGGCCAAAAGATTGAGGCCAAGGTTGTCTTCCAGGGGCATGTGCATGGCAATCAGGGGCAGAAAACTGGGTTTAATGGCGCGGCGAACTCAGATGACAGCGGCCGGATCAGGCTGGGAATTGGGCGGCGGATTTGCCTCCACCAGCTCGTAATCGACGCTGCGGATGCGCAATTCGCGGCCGCTGACGATCTCCTCCATCGGATGGCTGCAACAGGGGGAGCGGTAGCCCTGCTCCGCCTCGGGGCTGTAGATCGAAGCGCAGGCCAGGCAACGGCCCAGCAGCGGCACCGGTTCGATGGCCAGTTGGGCCCCCTCCAGCCAGCTGTTGGCGATCGCCACCTTCCAGGTGAAGAGCAATTGGTCGGGCTCCACACAGGTGAAGGCACCCACCTGCAGATTCACCCTGCTCACCTTGGGCTCCTGGGGCCGATGGCCCTCCCTCCAGCTATGCATCGAGAGCACCAGGGCCCGGGTCATGTCGACTTCGTGCATGGCCCTACCTCCAGGCCTGATCGACCTGGAGGTTGCAGGTCGGCGAGATCCAACTTGGCAACGACTTACGGGGTAGCTGGCCGCTGACCACCAGGTGGGCCATGGTGTCGCAGATCACCCGGGCGGCCATCAGGGAGGTCATGTCACTGATGTCGTAGGGCGGCGACACCTCCACCACCTCCAGGCCGCAGACGGGCACATTGCGCACAATCAATTCGAGCAACTTCAACGCCTCCCTGGGCAGCAACCCGCCCGGTTCGGGCCAACCGGTGCCGGGTACAAAGCCGGCATCAATGCAATCAATGTCAAAGGAGATGTAGACGCAATCGGTGCCATCGGTAGCCCGTTCGATCGCATAGCGGGCCGCCGCCTCCAGCCCCATATCGCAAATATCGGTGACGGTGAGCACGTTGGTGCCCCGTTCGCGGCAGACTTTCACACCCTCCCTGGGCACCTGCCAGCCGCCAATGCCCAATTGCACCAGATTTTCTGCCGGTGCATTGGCCATGTTGGTGGCATGGAACCAAGGGGTGGTATGCATCCGCTCATCCAGGTCGGTTTCCTGGGTGTCGACGTGGCGATCGAAATGGATGATGCCCACCTTTTTATCGCCCAGGTGGCGGCAGACACCACGAACGGTGGGAAAGCCAATTGAATGGTCGCCGCCCAGAATGATTGGAAAGGCGCCGCTGGCAAAAACATGGGCGACGCCCTTGGAAATTTGATCGAAGCTCTTCTCGTTGTTGGCGGGGATGGTGAAGATATCACCCACGTCACAGAGGCGGATCTGTTCGCGCAGATCGACGCCCATTTCATAGTTGTAGGGCGTGTATAGGGCTGAGATGCGCCTAATTCCCTGGGGCCCGAAGCGGGTGCCCGGTCGGTAGGTGGTGCCGCTGTCGTGGGGCACCCCGAGGATGGCCACATCAAATTCACCGACGCGGTTGACGTCCTCGATGTAGGGCGCCTTCATGAAGGTATTAATGCCGGCGTAGTGGGGCAATTCCCCCCGCGAGAAGGTGGAGATGCGCCGATCGACGATGCTGTCGGCCGCCTCCAGGCCGTAGCGGAGGCCCCGGTCCACCTCCTGCTGCCAGCCGGTGAGGGGCAACCTGGCCTCCTTCTCCAGGGCCCTTCTGCCCTCCTCCCCCAACCCAGCCTGGGGTGCAGGGTTGGTGGGTGGCTGGCGCGAAAACGGTTCGGCAGGGAGTTCGTTGGCGAACTCCGAAGGGGGGGCCATCGGGAGGAGATGCAGGGGTGTGGTGCGGCCTCCCGGGCTTTTATCCCTCCGTGTCACCGGACGCCGCTGCTGCAGCGCCGGTTGATTCCTCTTGGACCAGCATCCCCAACGCCAAGGCATTGGGAACCGGAACCCTAGAAATCATTTCCGCCCTTTCAATGTGGCCCCAGCCGGGCTGGGGATTGGTGGCAATGGCTACAGGCGCGAGTTCACGGTTCCAGAATCGATCGATGGCGCCAATCCGCTGATCGCCGAGCTGTTTGAGCAGGCCTGATGCGCCTCCTGCTCGATACCCATTTCTTTCTCTCTGTCGCTGTGGGTGATTGCCATCAAGCACGCCTTGGCACGCAGTGACATGGCGGGCTCGGTCGCGGAAGCGCCAAGGACACCTTGGGTCCACCATGCCGGAACTGCTCCTAACATCCCTCCATCGCAGCGAAGCGAGCCCATGGCGAGCGTGCAGGAGATCCGCCAGCGGCTGCGCGACCAACGCATCGAAAGCTTGCGCAGCCGCATCGAGCCCCTGCTGGCCCGTGGCGACTGGGATGCCCGCTCGGATGTGGACCTGCTGGCGGTGGCGCCGGATCAGAGCGCCGCTGATCAGTTGGCCGATGCCCTGCTGGGAACGGGCCTGGCCGACGATGTGATCGGCCTCAGCCAGGGCCGCTGGCTGGAGCGGCAGCGGGGGGACGATCCCTGGTGGCGGGGCATCTGCCGCGATGCGATCCAGCTGCAGCCGCTGCAGCGGCCATGATGGGCCGTCTGCAGATCACGCCGCAGATAGGCCAGCACGTTGGTGTCGACAACGATCAAGGCCGACCCTCGCGCTTGAACGCATCGATATCGTCGGGATCAGCCTCCAGGCAGACAATTGCCTCATTGTTGAGACTGCGCCGATGCCGCTTGGCAGCTGCACTGAGCCGGTCATGGAGGGCATCCGGCAGGTTCTTGAGGGTGAGGGTTTTGGCCATAG
>JBILDB010000039.1:0-12033 GCA_044352805.1 Cyanobium sp. | reverse complement strand
GGCCTTCGGGCCGGCGATGCCCTGCATCTGGCGGTGGCGCTTCACAGTCGTTGCACCCAGCTGGCCAGCTTCGATGGACGCATGCAGCAAGCCGCTACTGCCCTGGGCCTGAGTCCGGCACTGGCATCGGCCAGGGTGAGGTTGGGCGAGGCGGGTAATGGCCCACTGATTTTTGAGGCCGGCGGAGGTGCCTGCCATGGCGTCGCCAGATGCAGGCAATCGCCGGCCAGATGGCCATAGATCGCCGCGTCGCTGAGAGGTAGCAACTGCCGGTGGCTGCAGTCGCGGCAGGCCACCCTTGGCTTCTCGCAGATTCCTGGTCGCCACTCATTGGCGCAAGCCGGCGCATAGCCGGAGCGCCCGCTGCCTGTGCTCTCGTCCGATGCGAGAGGCTGTGGTGATGGGGGCCGGTCCGCTGGAGCGCCAGGCCACGCCGTGAGCCTCCAATAGGGCGATCAGCTGGGCGTTCTCGCGGTGCTACTGATCCAGCTCATTGGGTCCGAAGTCAGCCATGGGGTGTGGACCTCAGCGCTGGTCAGCCTGGTGATAAACAGCATTGCGGTCCCACTTGCCCACCGCCAGGACAAGCACCAGCACCTGCTGATCCCGCACCTCATAGATCAAACGGAATCCGGCGGCACGGAGCTTGATCTTGTAGCGGTTGGTGGATCTCCGCAGTTTGCTGGCTGGGATCCGGGGCTCGATCAGACGTTCGGCCAGCTTTTTCTTGAACTGCTCCCGGATCCCGACCGACAGCTTCTGCCACTCCCGTAGTGCCTGCGGGAGAAAGGCCAGATCAAAGGGCATCGAGGCTGACCCGCAGCGGCTCCTGCCCATCCGCCAGCCGGGCATCGGCGATGCGGCCCAGCTCCAGGTCTTCCACGAGATCCATTAGCTCCTCATAGGCCCGGGCCGGAACGCAGTAGAAGGCCGGCTCGTTGCGGTTGAGCACTGCAACCGCCATCCCTTCACCGGCCGCCACGATCGACTTGGCAGTCCCTGCTTAAGGTAGTTGAAAGTGGAACAGGCCGGTTGAATGATCAGCGCGAAGCGGAAGATGTCTTCCAAGGCCAAGTCCTTGGTTGGTTTGCCAGCTACCGGGGCACTGCTCCTGTTTTTAGGGGTCCTTCTTCCTTTTCCAGTTCACGCGTTCGACCCAAAGGATCTGGAACGTGTTCTTAAGGGCGGAGATTGTCCTGGCTGCGATTTGAGTGGTGCTGATCTCTTTGCCAGGAATCTGGCAAACATCAATTTGAGCGGCGCAAATCTAAGCAGGGCCAAACTCTCTTTTGCGAGTCTAAAAAGCGGGAATCTCTCCCGTGCTGATTTGAGCGATGCTGAATTAGCGTCTTCATTTTTATTTGAAACAAATCTAACCCAAGCAAATTTGAGTCAAGCTAACTTAAATGGTGCCTATTTGCACAAAGCAAATCTTGAGGGGGCCATCCTCGCAGGAGCGGATCTAAGCAGGGGCCATTTGTTCGATGCCAATCTCAAAGGCGCCGATCTCAAGAAAGCAAAGATGGAAGAAACAAACCTCTCAGGGGCCAACCTAGAGCGTTCGAATCTCGATCAGGCCAGCTTTTCCGAAACGATCTACGATGCAACAACCCGATTTCCTAGTGGCTTTATAATTAATCCGTCTGCATTTACCATCGCCCAACCCAAAACAGAGACCTACGAGCCTCCAGACAGAACCAACGCTCGTTTGGCTGAGATTCATCAATTGTCTTTTGCAAATATGGTTTTGACAATGGGCGCGGCTGACGGCCGATCTTATGGTGGTTGTAAAGATAATACTTGCTTTGATCTACCTATCGCAGTTTCTGAGCGGCTTGCACGATTAACACTGGAAACTTATGGAGAGAACACTCTCCAGTACGCTGCTGCTCTTCTCTCATTAGCGTCACTGAATCAGGAGCGAGGCAAGTACATACAATCCGAAACTCTTTACTTAAAAGCTTTCGCAATTTTGGAAAAGAATAATGAGTCTCTTATGTTAATACCTGAGCAAGTTAAGCTCGCCCAAATCTACAGGAGCAAGGGGCGACTGGCTGACGCTGAATTGATGTTCAGGCGATCATTGAAATTGATGGATGATCCGAAATCAAAGGCTGAACGGAACAACGCTTTGAATAATTTCTACTTGGATACCTCACTGGGCAGCTTGGTCGAAATCTATATACTGATGAAGAAGTATGCAGATGCCGAAAGCATGATTCAGCGCCTGATGAAGGTTCCTATGGAGACCAGAAAGGATAGTCTGAGGCAGAATGATCTGCGCTTGGCCTGGTTAAAACATGCTCAAGGCAAAAGTAAAGAGGCAGAAGCTCTCTATCGAGAACTCATCGAGTATTACAAGAAGGAATTCCCAAATGGTCCATTGCCAATCTTGACATTGGTCGAATTGAATCTAAATCAACTCAATAAAAAGCTTCCACCAATCATTGATTCTAAGCCTTAATTGCGCACCAATTAGCCCGTATCTAGCCCCTTTCAGAAGCGCCTTTTGCCCTATAGCTTCCGCCACACCTACAGCCAACGGAGCCCCCGCTGGGGCATCGACCCCGGAGCGATGGAATCAGCATGGGGCACTCTCTGAAGGTGCACCACTTTGCTGTCGTCGCTGGTCGCAGTGCCGTTTTGTTTGTCGGTTGACAGGCCTTCTTCGTGGAGCACCCGCGCCTCGCGTGAAAAGCTGAACACATTCGGGCCGTTCTACGCTATGCGGCAGAGCGCGAGAAAGGGCTCAGCGAGCTGACGATCGCCTGATTTGGAGTCCGAGGCTGCCAGCGCTTCTCGGCGACGAGTTTCCAGGCAGCAGTCACGTCCGCGATGTTGGACTTAGGGGGGCAACGGATCAGGACATCTGGAACTTTCCCTTGGCGTGGTTGCCCTGGGACCCGGCCCAGACGCTGCTGGGTTGGCCCTGCGTAGGAAGGGAGCCCCTGGCCGGAGCTGCTGCAAATGGTGCGGCGCCGGGCTTATGAACCCGGTTTCACGGCCACCTGCGGAAACAGCTGCAGCAGCTTGCGATCGAAGGTCAGTAGCGGGCAGGCAAGTTGTTGGGCCAGAACCACGAATTCAGCGTCGTAACTGGAGCAGCCATGGCTGTCGGCCAGTTGAAGGGCCTCGGCGCTATCAAGATGGACGGTCTGCGAGAGGAACAGACGCTCTGCAACCTCCAGGTTTTTCGCAGATCCACAGAGAAGGCAGTCGCCAAACCTTGTCGACGGCCCGCCAGTGCTGAACCGAATCAGCGTTTGTCGTAGGCAGGAACAGCTCGATAAGAACATTGGTGTCAGCAACTATAGTCAATGGCTGACCTTCCCGGCTGCTGCTAAACCAGGCGGCTCAGGCGGATGGCTATCTCTATCGATCGCCGCAATTATCGCTGCGCTGGTAAGCGGTGGACCCTTGAATTGACTGCGCAGGCGGGCAAAAAGATCAAGCTCCTCCTGCAACTCCTGTAGATCACGGGGTTGGTGGGCAGCGTTGGCTGCGCCAGGAAAACGGGCCTGAATCTCCCTGACCCGGACCAGGGCAGTTTCCCAATCAGGGGCCATGGTCGCCGCAGCTAGCGGGGGTGTGGCAGCGGTTAACGTCGCATCTGCCAGCTCCAGGGCGGCAATGGTCTCGTTGTAGAGGCTGCGCCGATGCCGCTTGGCGCGGGCCTTGAGGCGCGCCACCAGCTCGTCGGGGACGTTGCGCAGGGTGAGCGTGGCCATCGGCCCAAACCTCTAGTTGAAGCGACATCAAGCTGAAGGCAGTCTGGCAGCAGTTTGCTGCGGTATCGCCTGCTGCCCCATCTGTTGCGGTATCGCCTGCTGCCCCATCTGTTGCGGTATCGCCTGCTGCCCCATCTGTTGCGGTATCGCCTGCTGCCCCATCTCGTTAGCAAAAGCTAGAAAGCCAGAGAGTCTCCCCACTTCGCCCCCAACCACAAGCGGCATCTCGAAGCGATTCGAGAACGGTTGATCGCCGCCATTGCGCACCAGCCCCTGGTCTGTCCAGACCCGCCCAGCGCCGGTGGTGTCGCCAGGCCGTTTGGGCTGGCAGTGCTCCATTTTCCCTGAACCGCCTTAGCCTGAGATTGCTATTGCCGCAGGGCTCTCATGCTCACCCTGCCCCGCACGCTCACCTTCACGCCTGCCCAGTTCGCTGAGGTGTGTGCGGCCAATCCGGAGGCGGTGCTGGAGCTCGCTGCCGATGGCACCCTCATCGAGATGACCCCCACCGGCGGCAGCACAGGTGCGCGCAACCAAACGCTCGGGGCCCTGCTGTGGCTTGCGATCGAGCAGAGCCGCCTACCCCTGAAGCTCTTCGACAGCTCCGCCGGCTTCCTGCTTGCCGATGGCTCCATACGCAGCCCCGACGCCAGCGTCGTGCGGCTAGAGCGCTGGCAGGCATTGAGCGAGGCCGAACGGGATGGTTTCCCGCCCCTCTGCCCCGATCTAGTGGTGGAGCTGGCCAGCCCTTCAGATGGGCCGCAGGCCCTGCGCTGCAAGATGGCCGCCTACATGGCCAATGGAGCCAGTTTGGGTTGGCTGTTGCTGCCGCAAAGCCGCACGGTGGAGGTGTGGAAAGCAGGGGCAACCGAAACAGCCCACTCTCCCCTGGTGTTCACCGATCCGGCACGGCTGGAGGCGGGCCCCGAGTTTCCGGGCCTGGTGATCGATCCGCGTCGGATCTGGGAGGTCTGAGGGCTATATCAATGGCCGCCCCTACTCCGGGCTAACCGCAGCCCGCTCAGGGTGCGCAGCCCTGCCGATCTTTTGTAGATGCACGAACATGTGATTCGCGGACCCGCGAAACACGGGTAATATTTTGACTCAATTACTCGAAATACTATGCTGCCACTGGGTTCAGTCAAGGGGCCCAAGCGCCTCTTGACGTGGTTTGCGGAAAGCCCAGAGGGAACGGGGCTTGGTTCTCGGAATTTTCGAGTTCAATATAATTATAGTGCCGCCGCTTTTAGAGTGCCGTGCAGGGCCCTTGCCTGCTCGTAGCCACGGGGCTACACTATCAGCGTGGTTTCAGTTCGCCGTACGGAGGAGTTTGCGCGTTGGCTCAGAGGCCTTCGGGACCTCAGGACTAAGGCGTTCATTCAGGCCAGGATTGAACGCGTCATCTGCGGCAAACCAGGCGATGTTAGGCCCGTTGGGGCAGGAGTCTCTGAGCTGCGGATCCACTACGGCCCTGGTTACAGGGTCTATTTTCAACAGCGGGGTTCGATGCTGGTCATTCTTCTCGCCGGTGATGACAAAAGCACCCAGGCGAAAGATATTAAATCTGCACAGGATCTTGCTCGTAACTACAAAGAGGATGAATGATGGAGACGAAGACGGCACCTTATGACGTTGCCGAGTTCCTGGAGACTCCTGAAGAGATGGCTGCCTATCTGGAGGCCTGTATGCAGGAATCAGATGGTGATGCTGCCTTCATTGCAAAGGCATTGGGCGATATTGCTCGTGCCAAGGGGATGACCCAGGTCGCACGCGAGTCAGGTCTGTCGCGAGAAAGTCTGTATAAAGCACTCTCAGGTGATCGGAGCCCAAGTTTTGAAACGATCTTGAAGGTGATCTCAGCCTTAGGTCTCCAATTGAACGCATCTGTGAAGGAGGGGGCAAGTGATGAAGATGTGGCTGAGGTCGCCTGAGCGTTGCTTGTGCAGCTGAAGACTGCGGACTTTTCCTGTGAGAAAGCGACACTTCGAACAAGCCCCTCGAGTGGTCAGGCCACCATCAGCGCTCAGCTTCGACGATCCAATCTCTGCCTGCCACTCAAGGGCAGAGTTAGACACATATCAAATCCCACTGCACTGTTACTACCTCTCTCTTCGAGAGGCTCAACCCTGCATGAATCACCCTGCCCCTCCAATGGAAGAGGCGATCACCGACCGGCCTTGCTCTGATGGGATGTCTGCTGGCATCCTGAGGGCAACGAACTGCCCGCCCCGTTGATCTACGCCGCTGAGAACCCACTGAGCGACGCCGGCAGCAACGAAGACCTTGCCGACGAGTTGCTCGGTGCGCTTACCTCTCGATGCTCTATTAGGAAAAGATCAAGCGAATGGGCAACGCCGGCCGCAACGGCGGTGAGTACTACACGCCCCGACCCCTGATTCGCGCCATCGTGCAGGTGGTGAACCCACAGATCGGTGAAACGGTCTACGACCCGGCCGTGGGTTCCGCAGGCTTCCTCTGCGAAGCGTTCGAGTTCATGCGAAAGGGTGGATCCACGGGGGCGGAACTCAGCACCGCCGATCTCGACACGCTGCAAAGCCGCACCTTCACCGGCAAGGAGAAGAAGAGCCTCGCCTATGTGATTGCGATCATGAACATGATCCTGCATGGCATCGAGGCGCCCAAGGTGCTGCACACCAACACCCTCACCGAAAACCTCAGCGATGTGCAGGAGCGCGACCGCTTCGATGTGATCCTCGCCAACCCGCCCTTCGGCGGCAGCGAACGCAAGGAGGTGCAGCAGAACTTCGAGATCCGCAGCGGTGAAACCGCCTTTTTGTTTCTGCAGCACTTCATCCGCCTGCTGCGGGCCGGCGGCCGCGTCGGCGTAGTGATCAAGAACACGTTTCTCTCCAACACCGACAACGCCTCGGTGGCCCTGCGCCAGAAACTGCTGACGGATTGCAACCTGCACACCGTGCTCGACTGCCCCGGCGGCACCTTCCAGGGGGCGGGGGTGAAAACGGTGGTCTTGTTTTTCGAAAAAGGTGCCCCAACCCGGAGGGTCTGGTTCTACCAGCTCGATCCCGGCCGCAACCTGGGCAAGACTAATCCGCTCAATGATCGCGACCTGGCGGAGTTTGTGACGCTGCAGAAAACCTTTGCGGATTCGCCCAAGAGTTGGAGCGTGGCGGTGGACTCCATTGATCCACAGAGCTGGGATCTCTCGGTGAAGAACCCCCATGGGGGTGAGGCGGAGGCGCTGCGGACCCCGCAGGAGATCATGGCGGAGATTGCGGAGCTGGATGCGGAGAGTGCGGAGGTGCTGGGGAGGATTAGGGGATTGTTGGGATGAGTCGCAGCGATGCGCAAGCATTAAGCGACAACTCTCCAACCGGTGGTTGGAGAACTAGGCTTGGATCTCATTTCAGCCGGACTACAGAGCGGAGAGAGTTTGGTCATGCCTAAGACCGTGCAGGTGCTGAATCAAGACATCCGGCTCCAGCCTGTAAGCGGGAGCGACTACATCTGCCTGACCGACATCGCCCGCCACAAGGACGAGAAGCGGACCGACTACCTGATTTCAAATTGGCTGCGCAACCGCAACACGATTGAATTCCTAGGCCTGTGGGAACAGATCAACAACCCCAGCTTTAATCCCATCGAATTCGATGGGATTAAAAGCCAGGCTGGCTTGAACAGTTTCATTCTCACCGCCAAGCAGTGGATCGAGCGCACCGGCGCCGTTGGGCTTCAGGCCAAAGCAGGCCGCTACGGCGGCACCTATGCCCACGCCGATATCGCCTTTGAATTCGCCGCTTGGATCTCGGTGGAGTTCAAGCTCTACCTGATCAAGGAGTTCCAACGACTGAAAGAGACCGAGCGGCAAACCCTTGGGTGGGACATCCGCCGCAACCTTGCCAAGATCAACTATCCCATCCACACCGATGCAATCCAAACTCATCTGATTCCAGCCCAGCTGAGTAAGGATCAGATCAGCTTTGTCTATGCCAGCGAGGCCGATCTGTTGAACATGGCCCTCTTCGGCCAAACTGCCGCCCAATGGCGCGAAGCAAACTCAGAGGCCAAAGGCAACATTCGCGACCAAGCCACCGGCGCCCAGCTCGTTTGCCTCTCCAACCTCGAAAACCTCAACGCCCTGTTCATCGGCCAATCCCTGCCTCAATCTGAACGTCTCAGCCGCCTCAACCAGATCGCCATCCAGCAGATGAAACTGCTGACGGCCGATGAACGTACGCCCCAATTGCCGGAGGATAAGGAGGAAAAATGAACGTCATCGACGACCGAGAGCGCGGAAGTGCTGGGCAGGCTCAGGGGGGTGGCATGAGACAGGGTTGGACATGGAAACCGCTCGGCGAAGTCTGTAAGACAGGCTCTGGTGGGACCCCGTTAAGTTCGCGAAAGGAATTTTACGAAGGCGGCACTATTCCCTGGCTCGTCAGCGGCGAGGTGGCTCAGGGAAACGTGCGTGAGGCGAAGAACTTCATCACGGCAGCTGGCCTTGAGAACTCGGCAGCAAAACTTTTCCCAAGAGACACTGTCTTGGTCGCAATGTATGGCGCAACGGCAGGGCAAGTGACCATCCTGAGATTTGAGGCGGCTACAAATCAGGCGGTCTGTGGGATCCTTCCGAATGACAAGTTCGTTCCTGAGTTCCTGTATTATTTTCTGCTGGCCAAGAAAGATGATTTAGTTGCGCAAGCTACGGGAAATGCGCAGCCCAATATCTCTCAAATCAAGATCAAGAATACTGCGGTTCCAGTTTTACCTCTACCCGAACAGCACCGAATCGTCACCCTGCTCGACGAAGCATTTGCGGGCCTCGCCACCGCCAAAGCCAACGCCGAACAGAACCTCCAGAACGCCCGCGCGATCTTTGAGAGTCATCTTCAATCTGTCTTCAGTAAGCGGGGGGAGGGGTGGGTGGAGACGACGCTCGAAACAGTCCTCGCTACACAACCTCAGAATGGATGGTCACCGCCAGCTGCCAACCACGCTGATACGGGAACACCTGTCCTCACGCTTTCATCCGTTACTGGATTTCGCTTCCGATCTGACAAGATCAAATTTACTTCGGCACAGACTGATTTGAGCAAGAGCTACTGGGTTAAAAATGGCGACTTTCTCATCACGCGTAGCAACACGCCAGAGTTGGTTGGACATGTTGCAATTGCTGCCGACATTGAGCGGCCGACTATTTATCCTGATCTCATCATGCGCATGAATCCCATGCCGGATCGCATGATAACTGAGTTCCTGTACTGCCAAATGCGCACTCCTGCAATGAGGACGAAGATTATTGGAAGGGCGCAAGGAGCTAATCCGACAATGAAGAAGATCAGTAACGGAGCGGTAAAGACGCTCCCCGTCACGGCGCCCCCTATCGAGACGCAACAGGTGATAGTTGCAACCCTTCAGGAGGTATCAACCGAAACCCAACGCCTCACCAGCCTCTACGAACGCAAACTCGCCGCCCTGGAAGAACTGAAGAAGTCCCTCCTGCACCAGGCGTTCAACGGCGAACTCTGACCACCCCGGTGGTTGGGCGCTCTAAGTCGGCCCACCTACACTGAAACCGTCAGCTCAGCGAGCCCATGTCCGCCCCTGCGGTCACCCCCTGCGCCAGCCGCTCTGAGGTGTTGGAGAGGCTGCGTCAACACTATCCGGATCTGGCCTCCCAGTTCAAGGTCAGCAACCTGGCCCTGTTTGGATCCTTCGCTCGCGATGAGCCAACGCCCACCAGCGATGTGGATCTGCTGGTGAGTTTCGCCGAGCCAGTTGGCTTCGGTTTCATGCACCTGGGCGATCGCCTGGAAGATCTCCTCGGCCGCAGGGTCGACCTGGTGGCGTCCGATGGGATCAAGGAGAACCGTCGCCCCTTCATCATGAGCAGCGTTATTCATGTCGCGCCGTGAGTGGAGGCTGTTTGTAGCCGACATGCTGGAAGCATCCGGCAAGATCAATAGCTACATCAGTGGGTTGAGCTTCGAGGCGTTCCAAGCAGACAGTCGCACCGTTGATGCCGTGGTGCGCAATCTGGAAATCATCGGCGAGGCTGCCAGGGCGATTCCCGTTGAGATCAAGCAGGCCCGGCCTGCCATTGATTGGTCTGCGCTTAATGGCTTACGCAATCGCATTGTCCATGAATACTTCGGCCTCAGTTTGACCATTATCTGGGCGATCGTTCTCCACGATCTTCCAGTGCTGGATGTTCAGCTCAGGGACTGGATCAAAGAGCATCAATGAACCCTGAAAGGCGTCCCCTCTCGGGCCCTTGAGCTCAGCCGCCAATCAATCGGCAAGATCGCGAACATCAGCAGGCAAGGCCCCGTAGCAGCGCCAGAACCTGCTCGATGCCGTGTGGTTCACAGGGGGCTGCGGGGCTGGCTGCGGTAGTCGTCTTCCGCTTCCGTCAGCAGGGCGTCCAGCTTGCCTGCGGTGAGGTCGGCTTCCAGCTGGCGATCCCAGGCGGCGGCATCGAACTCCGCAAACCAGCGCCTGAACTCTGCCAATGCGGAGGGATCTAGGGCTGCAACGGCCTCCTCCAGTGCTTTGAGTTCGGGCATGACCTGGCGCCATCCAACGCACGTTGATGGATTCTGACTCCTTTGGCAGCCGCGGTGCCGTGCAAAAACATCCCCTGACCACCACTGCCCCGATCACGGTGGTGGGCATTGATGTGGGCGGCGCCCGCAAGGGCTTCCACGCCGTGGCCCTCCGCGATGGCGCCTACGCCGGCCAGTTGGCCAGCCATGACGTTCAGGAACTCTCCAATTGGTGCCTCGTGACGATGTGCGCCAGCGTGATCGCCATCGATGCCCCCTGCCGCTGGAGCGCCACTGGCCGCGCCCGACCCTGCGAACGAGAGTTGATGCGGCAGGGCATCTTCTGCTTCGCAACACCCAGCCGCGAGAAGGCCGAACAGCATCCCAGCGGCTACTTCGACTGGATGCGTCGCGGGGCTGATCTCTACCAAGCTCTGGAGGCTTCCCACCCGCTGCTCACCAGCCTGCCCTGCCCTGGCCAGCGCTGCTGCTTCGAAACCTTCCCCCATGCCATCACCTGGCATCTGCGGAACGGGGAGGCCAAGGCTCGCCAGAAGCGGCCGCAGCGCACGGCCCTGCTCACCCAGGCCGGCATCAGCACCGCACCGCTCACCAGCATCGACCTGATCGATGCCGCGCTCTGCGCCCTCACAGCCCACCGGGTCGCCAGCGGTGCTGTCTGCCTTGCCTTTGGCGAGCCGGACACCGGCCTGATCGTGGTGCCCGAACGTCCTGGTCCCTCGGGCGAGACGGGCCTGAGTCGGGCAGACTGATCTCATGGCTACCTCTTCCCCCCCTCCAGCTATCACTACGTGGTGGATGAAGCGCTGCAGCGCACGATTGCGGCCGAGATCCAGGCGACGATTCCCGGCGCCGAGGTGAGCCTGTTTGGCTCCCGCGCCCGCGGCACCGAACGGCCCGATTCCGACCTGGATCTACTGGTGACCGTGCCGGATGAATGGTTGGCCAGCCATTCGCGGTTTGTGGAAACGGATGTCCTGGGGTGGAAGCTGGCCCATCACAGGCTGCCGATTGAGTTGTTGCTCTTCTCCCTCAGTGAAGTGGAGGAGCGTCGCCAAGGCCGCATCAACGTGATCGCGGAGGCCTTCCGCTACGGCCGTCAGCTGCAACCAGCGGAGCCTGTGCATGGCGCCAGCTGAAACACCCTCGGCGTTTCTACGCATCGCCCACCGCGATCTGCGGGCCGCCAGGGCCATGGTGGATCTCTCTGTCTTCGAGGAAGACAGCTGAGGCTTCTATCTCCAGCAGGCCACGGAAAAAGGCCTCAAAGCATGGCTTCTGCTTCTGTTGCCCGAGCAGCCTCCCTTCACCCATAACCTCCGGCTGCTGTTTCAGATGCTGCAAGATCAGGGTGCAGCCATCGAACCGTTCAGAGCTCTCAGTGGCTTCACGCTGTTTGCTGTGTTGCGTCGTTACGACGAAGAACCGGACCAGGAACAGCTCGACCGAGCCGCCTGGAACCAGCTCTGCGCTGACCTGCTCGCTCACGTGGCCTCCCTGATTCCATGAACGAGGCCGAAACCCGCGCTGAGTTGATCGATCCGCTGCTGGTGGCGGCCGGTTGGGGCGTGGTGGAGGGCAGCCGCATTCGCCGCGAGTTTCCTATCGCTCCCGGGCGCATTGAAGGAGGTGGCCGCCGCGGCAAGTCCCTCAGCGCCGACTACGTGCTCAGCTACCGCAACACCGCCCTGGCGGTGGTGGAGGCCAAGGCCGATTCCCTGCCGCTCACCGAGGGGGTGGGCCAGGCCAAGGAGTATGCC
>JBILDB010000279.1:0-3725 GCA_044352805.1 Cyanobium sp. | reverse complement strand
CTACGCATCGTGGATCCCAGCGGCCGCTGGTTGAGCCGCTGGCAGCGTCAGATGGAGCGCTACGAGATCCCCTGGCTGCGATCACCCTCGCCCCATCACCCCCATCCAAACGCCCATGCCCTGAGGTGCTTTGCCCACCGTCAGCAGCGCCATCGCCAGCTGGAAGGAGCGTATGGCTTGCCGCACACCGATCTCTTTGCAGCCTTCTGCCGCGAGGTGATCGCCGAGTTTGCGCTGGAGGGGCGTGTGCAGGCGGCGAGCGTCGAGCACATCAGCCTTCCAGCGAACGGCAAGGGCCCGCTGGAGCTATCGCTCAGTGATGGGACCACAGTGCAGGCCGGGAGGGTGGTGATCGCGACGGGCAACGGAAGCCAGCAATTACCCACCTGGAGCATGGCCATCGCAGGCGAGGCTCCGGCAGACGCGCTGCAGCACAGCGATGGGATTGATCTACCGGCGCTGCGGCTACGCCCTGGTGAACGAATCTTGATTGTCGGCGGCGGACTCACCAGCGCCCATCTCAGCCTCGGAGCGCTGCGGCGCGGCGCCCAGGTGCAGCTGCTGTGCCGCCACGGCCTGAAACAGAAGCCTTTCGATGCCGATCCCGGCTGGCTGGGCCCCAAGTACCTCAAGGCCTTTCATGCCGAACCCTGCATGCGCCGCCGCCGACGGTTCGTCCTGGAGGCGCGGGACGGCGGTTCGATCACGCCAGAGGCTGGCGTGGAACTCAGAGAGGCCCAACGACGCGGCGAGCTGCAGCTTCATGAACACTGCGAGGTGCAGTCCGCACGCTGGAGTTCCGGTCAGTGGGACATTTTTTGCGGCGGAGGTCAGCAGCTTGCAGCGGATCGGATCTGGCTCGCCACAGGGCATCGGCAGGGCGTCAGCCAGCAGCCGCTGTTGCAGCAGCTGTACAAGCAACATCCCATTGAGCTGGTGGATGACTGGCCGGTTCTGGGGCCAGACCTGGGCTGGCCTGGAACCCTTGTGCATCTAATGGGCGGCCTCACCGCCCTCCAGGTCGGCCCGGCGGCCCGCAATCTGTTTGGCGGACGCGAGGCCGCCCAACGCATTTGCCGGGCTGTGGTCAAGCATTGATTGACGGCCACCACTCGGCGGAGGAAAGCCCCGGGGGACTTGTAGGCCCAGGACCTCAGAGCAACCGCGACGGCGCCAAATTTGTGGCTTGCGGGCCAGCTGATATGACAGCAGATATGCCAGCTGGGGGTTAGTGAAGCCTGGTTTCTTCACTGTGTGGCCACGATGACCAGTGAAGACTGTGATGGACTTGGCATATCACCTTCTAACATCAGGATCCACGATTTGGCGCATGGGTATAAATTATGGTGGTTTTTATATCGCTATGACCAAGCAGCTCTTGCATCGTGCGTATAGCGTAGCTTCGCAGATTGGACGCTGCTGCTGGGCATCACGTTCTCGCTGCTCGAGCAAGTCCAGGGCGACTTGACATGACGAGCCATTCTCGGCCTCTCATCAATCGATGCCTGCCCCGCAAGGATTGCCCATTCGCTAAGGATGCCGCGAGCGGGTGATGGCGAGCGTTAGACATAACAAAAAACCAGCCACACCACGAGCGTTGCGATCGAGGCCCTACTGTGTAAACTCTTCACATAGGAGCCACACATGGCCACGAATCTTGCCCTCGACCAGGAGCTGCTCGATCGAGCCTTCCGCGTAAGTGGAGAGCCGACTAAGAAAGCCGCCGTCACCCGAGCCCTTCAGGAGTTCATCGCCCGGAGAGAACAGCGGCGGATCGCAGAGCTTTTTGGAAAGCTTGAGTGGGACGCTTCGTTCGATTACAAGGCTGAACGGGCTCGCAAGCAGTGAGTCTTCTTGTTGACACGAGCGTCTGGTCACTGGCGCTGCGCCGTGATGTTGAACAATCCGCACCCGAGGTAGTGGCCCTCCGCCACGCACTTCTTGGGACAGATCAAGTCTTCACGACAGGACTGGTCCTCCAGGAGCTGCTGCAAGGTTTTGCTGGGCCGCAGGACCGAGCCCAGCTGGTCGATCGCCTCTCAGCGCTCGCCTTCCGCCAGCCAGTTAAGGAAGATCACATCGAAGCAGCAGAAGTCCGAAACTCCTGCCGTCGTTGCGGCGTGCAAGTTGGCACCATTGACGCCCTACTCATCCAGCTCTGTCGCAGAAACGATCTGACCCTGTTGACGACGGACCAAGACTTTCACGCAGCCACCAAGCACGTTGAGTTCAGGTTGTGGAGCGCAAGGTGACGGTTAATCCCTGAAGCGCCCCAGCCCCGCCGGCAGTCGCCGCTCTCCTCGATCGTTGGGTGCCAAGACTGCCAAGGGTTGCCTCTTTCCAGCTGCGCGGATGACAAGCATGGCCAAGCCATTCGATTCCGGCTGGTGTATCTGGACGAACATGTGGTTATCGGACCCGTGAACCACAGCTACAGTATGGAGGTCGCAGATCAAAGACTGTGCAGCAACAGGGTTTCCAGTCACCTCTGCAGCTGCTATTTCTTTGGTTCACGGAAAGGAACGGCCGGCCGGTGGTGGTTCACGGAACCATCCATTAACAAGTTAGATTCATCTGGTCAAGCCGTAGCAAAAAGGTACTCCAATGGGTGACGCTGCTGAATACATGATGGAGCTTCAGGCAGAAGAAGAGCAGTGGCAAGCATATAAGCTTTTTCGTCAGGATGAGGTAAGAAGGCCGCTACAATGCTGGGCAGATGGAGAGCTGGACTATATCTTTGACTGGGAGCCGGGCACTAAGATTCTGGGTGTTTTTCTGGGCTTTCATAGACAACACAAAATTGGCATGAAATGCTTCCTAAGCAAAGGTGTTCCAAGGGAGTCAGAGGTTGCAAGCGGTTTCAACTCGCGCTATGCCTGTGATAAGACTAATGCAACGCATGAAATCCTTGTGGCATCGCGTGAAGATGCTGCTCTTATGCGGAAACAGGCCGAAACTGCGAGGAACGATGCACTAACTCTAAAAGACCGGATATTGGCGGATATGCTTGATGCGATGGCTGACTTTATCGAGACCGAGTCGAACCGCGATGTATTTGTTTTCGCAAGAACATTGTGAAAGCCAATTGCAGAGGCTGGGAATCTAACATTGCCATTCCCCTGAGCCGCCGCCGTGGGGCCTCTTTGCATAGTTTTATCTTCCAGCGGCCAGGTGATGGCAAGCGATAGACCTATTGTGTTGTGACAACGTGCTACACAATCCCCCGCAACGGGGAGGGTGTAGATTGATCAGTAGTTAAAGTCATGCCTCTTTGCTACATCATAGAGCTTTGATCGAATACTGCGTTTATTCTCTTTGGTCTTTTCTGCAACAACACAGACATCTGCATGAGCAGGGTTGGCCGGCAAAGCAGTGTCGTATACCGCAAGTGCCCTATCATTAGCGTTCATCGCAGTTATGCCACGAATTTCTATGACATTAAATTTCGCGAGAGCGACAAGTTCTCTACGGGGCTTCAATGGGAAATCAACGTTATGCCGTTCTGCTCTTTCGATACCCTCACTCCGTGATTCGACAAGATCGCGATACTTGAGCCTATCGGTACCCCCACTACCAGGAAAGATGTCACCCCTCTCAATCGCAAACCCGGGGGCTTGATGGAGCAGAGCAATGCGTCGTTACAGCGAGGCGATCAAGGCTGATGTCAGAAGGCGGATGAGTCCGCCGAACAGGCAGTGCGTGGCCCGAATTTCAAAGGAGACGGG
>JBILDB010000278.1:0-3748 GCA_044352805.1 Cyanobium sp. | reverse complement strand
GCCTTGTAGCCGTAAAGGATGGCCCCGGCGGCGCCGTTGTTGGCCATGGCCGAATTCAGCCGCGGCCCACCAGGGCCTTGAGAGCGCCTACCAGGCTATTGGAGCCCTTGCCGACGCCGTCACCGGGATTGGTGCGCACGGTGACGTCACCGTTGACGGTGGTGCGACAGCTCAAGCGATAGTTGGCGGGGCGGTCGGCCAGATAAACCTCCTCGACATCGCTGCGGGGAGAAAGGTTGCGCCCCCCCTCAAGCACTTCCATCACACAGGTGCCGCACTGGCCCAGGCCACCGCAGTTGTTGAAATTGTTCAGGCCCTTGTAGGGGTTGATGCCGGCATCAAGGGTGGCCTTGCGCAGGTTCGCCCCCTCGATGCAACCCACCTGCTGGCCTTCCTTTTCAAAACGGATGGTGGGCACGGTGGATGAGGGTATCGGCGTTAAACAACTTAAGACACGTCCCGCCCCGATTTCTGCAGCAAGCCAGGCTTGCAAGCCCGAATCGCCAAAAAAGAGCCGCCGGGGAGGCTGCTTAGCATGACCTCATCGCTTGGGTGCCTTGTCCCTTTCCGCCGCGGCCCGCTACGACCGCATTGCCCAGCTCCTGATTCCCGGCTACAGCAGCCTGGCCCGCCTTGGGGTGGCCCTGCTGGCCACCTCCCCCTTGGGGGCAATGCCAGGCGCCTCCATCTTGGTGGCCGGCTGCGGCACAGGCGCCGAGTTGCTGGAAGCCCGACGCCAGCGCCCCGACTGGCGTCTGACCGCCATCGATCCCTCGCCGGCCATGTTGGCCGCCGCCAGGGAAAGGTTGACCAGCGAGCAAGACAACGCTGGCGAAGGCATCACCTGGCAGGACACCCGGCTGGAAGATCTGGACAGCACCACGGGTTTCGACGGCGCCCTTGCGGTACTCGTGTTGCAGGGCCTCCCCGATGACGGCAGCAAATTGAGATTTCTCACGGCCCTGGCCCGCAGCCTGCGGCCGGGGGGCGAGGTGCTTCTGGTGGATCTAATGCAGGGAGAAAAGTCGGCCCTCCAGGAGCAATTGGCGGCGGCACGACTGGCCTTTCAGCGGGCCGCCGGTCCGCTGGATGGGGAAACCATCGCCAACGATGAACCCCTGCGTGGACTCACCGAAGCCGTGCATCCGATCGGATCGTCCCGCCTGGCCGCCTTGGTTGAAGCAGCCGGCTTCAGCGACCCGGCACCGGTGTTCCGGGCCCTGGATTACGAGGGCGTGCTGCTGCAACGTCTCGCATAAATGGGGCCCAATCCTTACCTTGGACGACCGTTGCTGGCGGCTCAAGCGGCCGGGCGGGCTTGGCTGTGGTGGCGATGGTGATTGAGCTGGCTGGGAGGCGCTTCCAGATGTTCTAAGTGCTCACGGATGGCACGGAGTTCCTCCAAGATGGAGGTCAATAACTGTTGGGTGGCGGTGGAGGGTGAATTAAGTACCTCAACGGTTACTTCCTTGATGCGCATCACATCCCTAGCAAAACGGGCGACCTCGTTGGGATGGAAAACAAGTGGATCCTTTTGATCGGTGCGGTATTCGGGATTCAGCTTGCGGGGGTTGAAGGGGGGATTGAGGCTGCGAGGATCGGTATTTGTATAACGATATACAGAAGCGCGGGAACGATTCAGGGCCTTTTGCACGTCATCGATCGTGATCAAAAGCTCTTCTTTCAGCTCAGCCCCTGAACCTGCAGTCCCATGCTCCTGGATCAGGGATGCCGCCAATGCCTGAACCCCATTAGCGGCACCTGTGCCAATGACCGTGGTAGCCGAATGAGCGAGCATGGAACGCAAAAGCCAACCAGAATGATTGGGAACTTAGCAGATATTTCCAATTGTGTTTACATTACTCAAGTGGGCATCCCACCAAATCCGGGCCTAGGACCGTGGCGAGCCAGGAACCCAAGCGGTTTCCCCACCACTCTTCGCTTGCTGGGGCTCTAATGGGCCGATGGTAGGGTCCGCTGACCTCTCCATTGCTGGCCATGCGCGTCTCCCGCCTGATGCTGGTGACGCTGCGGGATGATCCTGCTGAGGCGGAGATTGTTTCGCACAAATTGCTGTTGCGCGCCGGCTACACACGCCGCATCAGCTCCGGCATTTATGCCTACCTGCCCCTGCTCTGGCGTGTCCTGCAAAAGATCTCCCAGATCGTGCGCGAGGAAATGAATGGCACAGGCGCTCTGGAAGTGCTGCTGCCCCAGCTCCAACCCGCCGACCTTTGGGAGCGCAGCGGCCGTTGGGCCGGGTACACCGCTGGGGAAGGCATCATGTTCCACCTCACCGATCGCCAGGGTCGGGAACAGGGGCTGGGACCCACCCACGAAGAGGTCATCACCGCCCTGGCGGCAGACCTGATCCGTTCCTACCGCCAGCTGCCAGTCAACCTGTACCAGATCCAAACAAAGTTTCGCGATGAGATTCGCCCCCGCTTCGGCCTGATGCGGGGGCGGGAATTCATCATGAAAGACGCCTACTCCTTCCACGCCGACGAGGCCTCGTTGCGCGAGACCTACGCCGAGATGGATGGCGCCTATCGCCGCATCTTTAGCCGCTGTGGTCTGCGCACCGTGGCCGTCGAGGCTGACAGTGGGGCCATCGGTGGGTCCGCCAGCCAGGAGTTCATGGTGACGGCGGAAGCCGGCGAAGACCTGGTGCTGGCCAGTTCCGACGGCAGCTATGCCGCCAACCAGGAAAGGGCCGTGTCCTTGGCCAGTGAGATGGTGCCCCTGGGCCCCGACCCCTGCCAGGAGCTATCGACACCTGGGCAAACCAGCATTGAGGCCCTGGCCGCAGCCCACGGCTTCGACCCCTCCCAGATCGTCAAGGTGCTGCTACTTGCAGCTCGCTTCGCCGACGGCCTGGTGCAGCCCGTGCTCGTCAGCCTGCGGGGCGACCAGCAGCTCAATGAGGTGAAGCTGGCCAATGCCATCACCGCTGTCCTTGCCGATCACGGAGGGCTGCTGGAGGTGGCTCCCCTCGATGGCGCCCTCGTCCAAAGCTGGAAACTGCCACCGCGCTTCGACGCAATCCCCTTCGGCTACCTGGGACCCGACCTGGCTGATGAGGTTATTGACAAAGGCATCGCAGGGCCTACAAAATTCGGCGAGAAATTACCACGGCTTGAAAATAATTTCCTGAGGCTGGCGGACCCCACCGCCCTGGAGCTGCAACGGTTCGTCTGCGGGGCCAACAAGGCGGACAGCCATCGGGTGGGAGCCACCTGGGCCGATCTCGGTCCGCTGCCCCAGAAAGCGGACCTGCGGGCCGCCCAACCCGGAGACCGCTGCCTCCACGACCCAAGTCAGCGGCTGGAAGCCACCCGCGGCATCGAAGTGGGCCACATCTTTCAGCTGGGCCGCAAATATTCGCAAGCCCTCGAGGCCACCTTCACCACTGAGGCCGGCCAAACAGAACCCCTCTGGATGGGCTGCTACGGCATCGGGGTCTCCCGGCTGGCCCAGGCCGCCGTCGAGCAAAACCACGACGGCCGGGGCATCTGCTGGCCCCTGGCCATCGCCCCCTTCGCGGTGATTGTGGTGATCGCCAGCCTCAATGAACCGCTGCAGGTGGAACTGGCTGAGCGCCTTTATGGCGAATTGCAAGCCGCCGGCTTGGAGGTGCTGCTGGACGACCGGGACGAACGGGCCGGTGTCAAATTCAAAGACGCCGACCTGATTGGCATACCCTTCCGGGTCGTTGTCGGCAGGGGGGCCGCCAGCGGCCAGGTGGAAC
>JBILDB010000277.1:0-3770 GCA_044352805.1 Cyanobium sp. | reverse complement strand
ACCGCCTGGGCATAAGGAATGGCCGCCTTGGCGGGAGAAAAGGCCAAAGGGGCGAAGCTTGCCAGGAAGAAAGCCTGGAAAGCAAACAAGGGAAGGCCAAAACGACGCCAAGAATCAATCCGCCAAGTCAAGCCAGGCATGGTGATCGGAGGACAGTGATCATCAGACCTTAAGTTCGTCGCCCAAACCGCAGGCCAGCGGAAGGACCGCTACCCAACTGGCGGGGCTTGGCGATGTCGACCACTTCCTGGCTCGGCCCGCAGACCCTTTTTAGGAGTGCAGGGTTAATTTGCTCCTGCCAATCGCCGCCCCGATCGGGTCCCCATGAGCCACAGCCCCAGCGAAAACCCTGTGCTCCGGGTCGGTCTCAGCCAGCCGTTCAGCGACCAGAAACCTGGCACCTCGGGCCTACGCAAAAGTAGCCGCCAGTTCCAAACCCCCCACTACCTCGAAAGTTTCATCGAGGCGGTGTTGAGAGTCCTGCCGGGTGTTGCCGGAGGCACCCTGGTATTGGGGGGGGATGGACGCTTTGGCAACAAAGAGGCGATCGGCACCATCGCCCGCATGGCCGCCGCCCATGGTTTGGCCCGATTGGTGACCACCGAGGCAGGCATTCTCTCCACCCCAGCCGCCTCCCATCTGATCCGCCAACGGGGCGCCATCGGCGGCATCATCCTTTCGGCTAGCCACAACCCCGGAGGTCCGGAGGGCGACTTCGGCGTCAAGGTGAATGGGGCCAACGGGGGCCCGGCGCCCGAATCCCTGACCGAAGCCATCTATCTGACCACCCAGGGCCTGGACAGTTACCGCATCAGCCCTGAGGTAGCCCCAGGGCTGGATGTCATTGGCAGCTATGACCTGGGCCCTATGCAGGTCGAAGTCATTAACGGGGTCGAAGACTATGTCGCCCTGATGCAGCAGCTGTTCGACTTTGACCGCATCGCGGCGCTGCTGCGCAGTGACTTCCGTATGGCCTTTGATGCCATGCATGCAGTCACAGGCCCCTATGCAATCCGAGTTTTCGAAGAATTGCTCGGGGCCCCCGCCGGCACCGTCCGTTATGGAGTGCCTTTAGAGGATTTCGGTGGCGGGCACCCCGATCCCAATCTCACCTACGCCCATGAACTCGCAGACTTGCTGCTCAAAGGCAAGTCCTACGACTTCGGCGCCGCCTGCGATGGCGACGGGGACCGCAATATGATTCTCGGAAGGGCTTGCTTCGTCAATCCCAGCGACAGCCTGGCCGTGCTGACGGCAAACGCCACCCTGGCGCCGGGTTACGCCGGAGGACTGGCCGGCGTGGCCCGCTCCATGCCCACCAGCGCAGCGGTCGACGTGGTGGCCAAGGAGTTGGCCATTGCCTGCTTTGAAACGCCAACGGGTTGGAAATTCTTCGGCAACCTGCTGGACGCGGGCCGTATAACCCTCTGCGGCGAAGAAAGTTTCGGCACGGGCAGCAATCACATCCGCGAGAAGGACGGTCTTTGGGCAGTGCTCTTCTGGCTCCAGATTCTTGCCGTGCGGGGCTGCAGCGTGGCGGAAGTGATGGCCGGCCACTGGCATACCTTTGGCCGCCACTACTACTCACGCCACGACTACGAGGCCATCGCCAGCCAAGCGGCCGAAGGGCTCTATGGAAGGGTGCGGAACCAGCTATCTAGCTTGCAGGGCCAGCGCCTGGCGGGTCGAACCATCGCCACTGCCGATGATTTCAGCTATGTCGATCCGGTGGATAGCTCTGTGAGCGGCGGCCAGGGCCTGAGGCTGCTGCTGGATGACGGCAGCAGGGTGGTCCTCCGACTATCAGGCACTGGTACCCAAGGTGCGACGTTGCGTGTTTATCTCGAAAGTTATGTCGCCCCCAGTGGAGACCTGAATCAGGATCCCCAACTGGCTCTGGCCGACCTGATCAGCGCCATTGATGACCTGGCTGAAATCCGTGGGCGCACTGGCATGGCTAGGCCAACCGTGATCACCTGAGGGGGGCGTCCAGGGGGTGGATTGGATGAAATCCTTAAATTGGTTGTGATCAAACCTGTGCAAAGCGCAGCCAAGAGGACCATTGGCCCGCAGGGCTTCTACCGTTCTGCATTGATCTCTGATTTCGCCATGACCTCCGGCGCCTCCTTGCCCCCGCAAAACGATCCTTTGCTTACCTCGACGGCCCTTGATCGCCTGGCTCTGGAAGCAGGCCGGCTGAAGGGATTCACCCAGGCCGAGGGAGTCATGATGATTGTGCTGGGGGTGCTAGCCCTGAGTTTCCCGATGATCGCCTCCGCCTGGGTCACCGTAATGGTGGCCGTCGGTTTTCTTGTGGCTGGGATCATCAGTTGGTTCAACAACCTCAGCCGTTCGGCCCGGCTGAGCCGTTGGCATTGCTTTTGGCGTCTGGTGGTGTCGGCCCTGCTGATGGTGGCCGGGATCTGGATGTTGTGGCAATTCAAGTCAGGGCTCATCCCCGCCGCCCTGCAGATCAAGGCTCTGGCCACGGCAATCGGCATCGTTTTCCTGGTGGAAGGGATAGTGATGTCGATCGTTTCGCTCACGCACCGACTCAGCCATGGCTGGGGCTGGGGCTTGGCTAACGGCCTGATCACATTGGTTTTGGGCTTGATGATCCTGACTATGAGCCCTGCGGGCCTGCTCTCCGTGCTTGGCCTGCTCGTCGGCATCAGCTTCATCTTCAGCGGGATTGATCTGCTTGGCTTCAGCTCCCGCTTCCACCAGGTGGGCAAATAAGCCTGAAGGGTGACGCCGATTAACCTCCCCGTGACCGATCTTTTTGGCCATCAGGGAGAACAGCTGCGGCGGCGCATTGCCCCGCTAGCCGATCGGCTCCGACCCCGCACTCTCGATGAATTCGTCGGTCAGGAGCGAATTCTGGGGCCAGGGCGTCTACTACGGCGAGCGATTTTGGCGGACCGGGTCGGAAACCTGATTTTGCACGGCCCTCCTGGCACGGGCAAAACCACCCTGGCCCGCATCATTGCAGGCTCCACCCGTGCCCATTTCACCAGCCTTAACGCCGTGCTGGCCGGGGTCAAGGATCTCCGCAACGAGGTGGACCAGGCCCGCCAGCGGCTTGAACAGCATGGCTTGCGCAGTCTCCTCTTCATTGATGAGGTTCACCGCTTCAACACGGCCCAGCAGGACGCCCTGCTGCCCTGGGTCGAAAATGGCATCCTCACCCTGATCGGCGCCACCACCGAAAACCCTTACTTCGAAGTCAACAAGGCCCTTGTCAGCCGGTCAAGGCTCTTCCGCCTCCAACCGCTAGAGCCGGAGGCGCTCCAGCGTCTGCTGGATCAAGCCCTGGCTGACGCGGAGAGGGGCTACGGAGATCGCCAGGTGCACCTTGGCCAAGCTGCTCGGGACCATCTGGTCCAGGTGGCCGGGGGTGATGCCCGCAGCCTGCTCAATGCCCTCGAACTGGCGGTGGAAACCACCCCGCCAGATGGCGATGGGGCCATCGAGATCGATCTGGCGATCGCCGAGGAATCGATCCAGCAACGGGCTGTGCTCTACGACAAGCAGGGGGATGCCCATTTCGACACGATCAGTGCCTTCATCAAATCGCTGCGGGGCTCAGATGCTGATGCCGCCCTGTTCTGGCTGGCCCGGATGGTGGAGGCCGGTGAAGATCCCCGTTTTCTGCTGAGGCGCATGTTGATCGCCGCCGGTGAGGATGTGGGCCTGGCTGACCCCCAGGCGATGGTGGTAGTGGCTGCCTGCGCCAGTTGCTTCGATCGGGTGGGCCTGCCCGAAGGTCT
>JBILDB010000276.1:0-3780 GCA_044352805.1 Cyanobium sp. | reverse complement strand
GAGGGGATGGCGGCAACGGCCGTAGGCCCCTTCGGTGACCAGGGACGCTCCGGGCATCGGTTCGGGTAGCGGGCTGAGGCTGTCCCCGAGGTTCAGGGCCCCCTGGGCGCCGATCACCAGCCCGATAAAGAAGCTGAGAGCACCGATCAGGCGCAGCGCCGGGGGCCAGTCAATCCCCAGAACGGAGGGGGGAGGTGTTGGCGGCAGCCAGTGGGCGGCGATCAGGAGCATCTGCGCCAGCACCCACCACTCGCCGTGGCGGTTGTCCCGCAGACCCTCCCAGGAGAAGCCCCACTTCTGCATGCGTTCGTTCAGTTGGCGCAGCATGATTCGATCTCGTCAGGTGAATGGGGTTGGCCTGGCTGGCGCCACAGACCCAGCCACTCGTCGTTGCGCTTTTGCACCGACCCGCTGGCCGGCTCCCAGATCTCCGGCACCAGGCCAGCCTGGCGCAACTGGGCTGCCACCTGCTGAGGATCACTGCCCCAAGGCGGGCCGCCGGGCTGGCGGTGGCACCAGAACAGCCCCAGCAGCCAGCCGCCCGGTGCCAGCAGCCGGCACGCAGTGGCGATGTACTCCTGCCTGCGGCTGGGGTCGATGGCGCAGAAGCAGGTGTGCTCCACGATGCCGCTGAGGCTGCCGGCAGTCAGGCCCGCCGCCGCCAGGGCCTCCATGTCGAACAGGTCGGCCTGCAGCCACTGCAGGCCGGCGCGGTCCTCGCCATGGAGCCTGCGGGCCTCGCTCAAAGCCTCGCCACTGAAATCCAGGCCGATGGCCCCGAAGCCGAGGTCTGCGAGCAGGGCCACCTCATGGCCGCGTCCACAGCCAGGCACCAGCACCCTGCCCGGTGATCGGGGCGCCAGCGGATGGCTGCGCAGGAACTGGGCCAGCGGTGGAGCGGGCTGACCCAGCTCCCAGCCGTCACTTCCCTGTTGGTAGCGCTGGTCCCAGTGGCTTGGCTCGGCGCCGGGGGTTTGATTGGAGGAGCTCATGGCTCCAGCTTGGCCTGATTGCTTGCGGCGTGGGTTTGGCCACATGGAGGCATAGCCGAGCCCATTGCGCCCGGCTGGGCGGGCTGGGGCTTTTCCGGCGAAGAACCAAGTTCCTGGGATGCGGCTAGATAGTCATCGATGGCTGCATGAAAGTTGGACTCAAACTCGGGTATCGTCTCGCCATGAAACGAGATAATATCGTCAATGTCTAGGACACGACCAACAATAATCTTGTCTTCAGTATCGAAGACCATACTGGCTGTGTAGTCTTTGTAGACCATGGAATTGATCATGGCTTGATTTCCATGCGTTCAATGAAGTCCCGAACGGCCAGGACCCGATAGCGAAGTGCTTCTTTGTTAGGGTGAGGTCGGTGGAGAGTCATTTTTCTACCGTTAAACTCAAACGATGGATGAGCCTGCTCCTTCAACAACCCTGCAGCCAACTGCTTTGAGCAGAGATTCGATTCGAGTCCACTCAATGTTCCCATTGACGGTATCTGCGAGCCACTTCTGAAGGGTCTTGCGGTGAATGCCGTTCACACCGGTGATGCTAGCAGTGGCAGGCCGAATGCAATCGCACAGCCGGAGAGCTGACGCAACACGGTGGTGCTATGCCTAACGGTCAATTCAGCCGACATGCTGCCCCAAAGCTGATGGTAGCGCGATACCGCCGAATACCGCATGGTCGGCTGCAATTTTTAGTTAGCTGACATCGGTGCCGCACGTGAGACATCTGCCTTGTCCATGCGAAAGAACATTGCTTTTGCAATCTTCTTCGGTGCAATTCTTTCGTTCCACCTCATTAGTTTCCTCACAGACAAAGCACCAGAGCTCCGTGGATTCCGGAGTGTTTGGCTTGAGGAGGGCTGTGAGCGGTTTGTACTCACTATCAGGGTCAACAGAGTAAGCGCAGTTAGGGCATATGTAATTTTGCTGGTTCTTATCAAAAGCGAAGAAACGCTTCAGCTCGGCAGGCTTAAGGAGGTTGCGAATACTCATGAATTCGAGAACCAAGCGAGGGTCGACCCAATCGGATGAATGCATTTGGGATTGCGGAGCGTCATTCATATAGGTGCGCCGAGTTCTTACCCAGTTCTTTTCGTTGCCTAGTGCTTCATTTATCGATAGCACGGCTACTACCAGGTCTGAAACATGGATCGATAGCGACTTGTCAATGCTGTGCATAATCGAATTGCGCTTCTTACGAAGATCCTCAAACTCCGTGACGAAGGAATCTGGAAGGCGGGGCGAGCAACATGTGTTGTGAACTTTAATTAGATCTTGTGCGTCGATAGTTCGGAAGTCCGAGAAGGGTTTGTCGGTGCCAGCACATCCCGCAGGCCCTTCTCTCGGCACCGCTGCCAGCAGCAGAAATGGGCTTACCGATGCGATGCGTCCCTTCAACAGAAACTCGCTGCCCTGTTGGGCTATTGAAAGTGCCGTGGATAGCTGCAGTCGAGCGGCGTTCCAGAACGCATCTATCAACTCGTTAGTGTCATCAATGTAGTGATCAGCTTCGTCAACATCGATTAACAGCGAGGCGGCAGTGTCCCAAGCAGAATTAAGTAATTGCACACCAATTGACTGAAAATCTGCTGGCGTTGGGATGTCGGTGATCATGTTTCGGCTAACTCTTTCTTAGCCGGTTCCGAGCACCACGCCCCGCAAGTCCCCCCTTTCCGTGAACTTCGCTGCGGCATAGGGATGGAATCCCACAAAATCATTGCAGTGAAGTACTCCTTGACGAGTGCCACCCAAGCATAGCCGTGATTTGCGGGTCCGATAACCACATGTTCGTCACGATACACACCCGAGATCGGCTGACCAGAGCAGCCATTGGAACGATACAAGGAAAAGACACGCAGTCTGACTAATCTGCCTAATCAGTTCCTTCGAGCTTTCTATTGACAGATTCCGATAACCACAGATACAAAGCATTTGCCTTCTGTTAACCATTCTCAATCTTTCCTCAGGGATACCATATCCACACCAGGTTCAGCTCAGACGCTGGCGCACCTCCGCGTGGAAAGCCTCAAGCACCTCAAGCAACAGCCGGCGTTCAGCTGGCAGGGGAGTGGGCTCGGCTTCATAGCGGGCCAGGCTCCTGCAGCAGAAGTTGCAGCGAATGGCTGCGGGGCGGTTCCTGGCAGTGAAGCACCAGCAAAGCCTTGAGCAGCTTCTCCAGGGTCTGTTGCGCCAGAAAACCCCAGTCTTCCTCCGCAAATGTCGCGGGATCCAGGCTTCACCTGAGGCTGCCCAAATGCAGCTCCATCCCCTCGCGCAGGGCCCGCGCCACCACATGCCAGCGGGAACCCGCCAGTCGTTGGGCATCCGCTTCCCCCACCACCACCAGATCTACGCCCACCGACAACGGCAGGGGGCGCAGCGCCGCCCGCAGCGAACGCAACGCCTGCTGCCGTTCCTGCGGGGTGAGCGTGGCCTGGGGCATCACCACCAGCAGATCGATGTCGGAATCGGGCCGCCCATCGCCCCGAGCCCGGGAGCCAAACAGCAGCACACGCCCAGGCCTGGGTTCGCCATGGCTGCAGGCTAGGTCGATGGCATCGATCCACGGCAGCCCCATGGCCTTGCCCAAATCCTGCGTTGGCGTTACCTGCAGCGGGCCTTCATATGGCGCATACGCATCACTGAGGCTAGTATCGTTGCAAATACAGCAAAGCCATGGCGGTCGTCGATCGTGTTCCTCCGGTCCCTCAAACAGCGGCACCGCTCAGCGACGGCCAGCTGTTGCTGCAAGCGGTGCTGCGCGTCGCCGCTGAACTGGA
>JBILDB010000275.1:0-3781 GCA_044352805.1 Cyanobium sp. | reverse complement strand
GGCGTCCTGCAGGGTCTGCCAGCGACGTTGCAGGGTGCGGGCTTCCAGTTCGCCGCCGCCCTGGGAGGGCAGCTGGCCAGTGCCCCGACACCAGAGCAGCCAATCGCCGCTCGCCCCAGGCCCAGCCGTGGGGCCATCCGCCACCAGCCCCTGACGCAGCAAGGCGACCCGTGCCCGCTCCGGCAGGGTCAGGGGTTCCAGGTCCTCGATTGGTCGGGCCCACTCCCCGGGCCGTAGTCCCAGTTCGCGCAACCAGGTCTTCTGGGGGGCCATCAGCCACTGGCGCAGGGCCTCAAAATGCTCCTGGGGCCCTTCGCGAAGGCTGGGTGCTAGGCTGGAGGGGTGCTGGGCTTTCCGGTCCGGCGCCGCGGCGGGCTGGGGAGGGGTCTCGGGCATGGGCCCGCTCGCCCAGGGCTGGCTCGGGGGGAAGTGCTGCTCCAGCAACTGGCGGGCGGCCAGGAGGCGACGGTCGCAGCTGGCGGGGGGCAGATCGCCGTGGGGCAAGAAATTACGACGATCGAGGGGGCTGGCGGCGTGCACAATCTCAAGCCCTGCGGCCTGGGCGCCTAATTGCTCCTGGAGCCACTGCAACCACTGGCGCACCGGGGCCGAGGGCGGCCGTTCCTCCCCCTTGCGTTCATCCCGGCAGCTCCAGGTGATCAATAGATGATTCCGGGCCGACAGCAGGGCTTCCATCAGAACGTATCGATCCTGGTCGGCCGGGTGGGGATCCCCCAGCAAGCGCTGCTGCTCCATCAGGTGAAACGCCGGCCGGTTGCGCTGGCGGGGGAACAGATCGGCGTCCAGGCCCATCAGCACGATGACGCGGTGGGGGATGGCGCGCATCGGCTCAAGGGCGCTGATGGTGAGCGTGCCGCTGCGGTGGCCGAAGCGACCGCTGTCGATAGCCAACTGCTCATCCAGCAGGGCCGCCACCACGGCCGCCTCCAGCACCAGGGGATTGGCCTGACCAGCGGCCTCCTGCCAGGCGTTGATGGCAGCCTGCAGTAGCGGCAATTCCCAGGCCGCTGCCCCCCCATCGCCAAACAAATCCAGCAGCAGTTCCTGCAGCCGGACCGCCCAGACGGCGCTGCTGCCGGGCTGCCGCAGCTGTCCCAACCAATGGCGCAGCCGGGTGAGAAGGTGCAACCAGCGACCGGTGCGCTCCAGGTCGGCGCCACTGGCGGCGGGGGCAACGCCACCGGGGGCCAGGCCCGGAGTTTCGGGCAACACCAGGGCGAGCAGGAGGCGGTCGATCACCCAGGCGAGGCTATGGGTCGGGTCGCCGCCCCGCTCGTTGCCATCGAGGCCCCAGCGGAATCCACTGCGCTGCAGCAACTGGTTGAGCTCCGTCACCTCAGGGGCCGTCAGGCCAAAACGGACTTGCAGGGGCTGGGCTTCCAGCAACCCTTCCAGGGCAGTGGCGGTGAGGCGATCGCCGGCCACCCGCAGCAGGCCCAGGAGGGTGCGGGCAATACCCGCCTCACTCTGCTGGCTGCGATCGGTGAGGCGCCAGGGCAGATCCACCCCCGTCGCCTCCCGATCACCGAACACCGAGGCCAGCAACGGCGCGAAGCCATCCACATCCGGGGTCATCACCAAGATGTCGCGAGGCTCAAGGCTGGGGTCGGCCGCCAGCAATTGCAACAGCCGATCGCGCACGATCTGCACCTGGCGCAGCGGCCCCGGACAGCCATGAAATTCAAGGGAGGTGTCCTGAAGGGAACGCACCAGGGGGCAGGGGTTGGCGGCATCGGCCAACTGCTGTTGCAGCTGCAGCAGCAACGGCGCTGCCGCCGGCTCTGCTGTCGGCGCTGGATCGCCCTGGGCCTGGGCCGTGACCGGCAGAAAAAACAGATCCAGCTCCTGTTGTCTTGCCAAAAGGGCCTCGCCGGTACCCTCCAACAACTGCTGAAATTCAGCGCCGAGGCGTCCGAAGCGGGCCTCCAGCCCAGGGGCCTGCAGTAACCAATCGAGGGCGAGGGGTTCCTTGAGGGCCAGGGCGTCCGTTAACTGCTGGCGGCGGTCAACGCAGCGTTGCCAAAGGTCCTGGCAGGGGGTCAGCAAAAACAGATCCACCGGCAAGACGGCACTCAGCGCTTGGAGCAATTGCACCTGAACCGGCGCCAGGCTGCTGAGACCAAACAAGCGCAACCCCCCGGCGAAGGGTGCCAAGCGCGCACGTAGGGCCGCCGATGGCGGCTGACGCAGGCGCTCCATCGCGGCCAGGGCCCTGAGGCCAAAGGGTTGCCGCGCCAGCTTGCGGCGCAGGAGGCGATAGAGATGGGGCTGCCAGGACTGATTGGCGCCCAGGGGGCGGCGACGGCCATCGACGTCCTGACCCTGGTCCCAGGCCTGCAACATCTCCGGGCGATAAAGGGCATAGTCGTCAAACGCATCGGCGATCGAACGGGCCAGCTGCCAGCTGGCCAGATCCAAACGTTGCCCCAGGTCCCGCTCCCCCAGCCAGCGGTTCAGGGGGGCGGCGACCGCATCACTGGCGAGGGCCGGCCATTGCTCAAGTACGGCCCAAACCAACTGGTCGGCGCGCCACGGGTCCTGGCTGGCGCCAGGGAGGGCCCCAGGCGCCCCCTGGGGTGCCGCCGCTTCATCCAGCACCAGGTCGACCAGTTGGCGCAGGGTGCTGGCGGGAAAAGGAAAACGCACATTGGCCACCGCGCCGCCCAGGTGGGTGGCCAACTGCTCACCCAACCAGCGGCTGGTGGGCCAGGTGTTCACCACCACCCGGACGGTTTGCAGGGGGGGCGGGGGCGTCAGGCGCAGCTGGGCCGCCAGCAACTGGGCCAGATGTTCAGCCCGATTGCCTCGGTAAATCGTTAACAAGGTGAAATCGTCAACAAGGCCAGGCGACTGACCTCATCGTGCCGTCAAACCCGGGGCAAGGGAATGGAGCTGGCTGGCAACGGTTTCCCCCGGAACGCTCAGGTTCAAACCGGTTTCGGGGCAGTAGGCGGTGAGCTGGCCGCCGTAGCAGGCTGCCGTGTCAATCAAGACGATGGACCCGAGGCGTCGGATGCCGGGACCGGGGGTGTGGCCCACGATCACATCGCCGAAGCGGTGGTCGTAGGCGTTCCAGAACGGCAGGCGTATGGTCAGGTCCGGTTGCCAGGTCTGGGGATCAAAGCCCGCGTGGGTGGCCACCCAGCCCTCTCCCCAGTAGGCCAGGGGCAGTGCCGCCAGCCGCGGCTTCCAGAGCCGACAGAGGGAATCCCCCAACTGGCGGTAAGTCTCACAAGCCTCCAAGTTCTGTCGGGACAGGGGCGTGGGGCGATTCAGGGCCCTGACGAGGCCGTTTTCATGGTTCCCCATTAACCAAACCGCCCGACCCCGCTCCACCAAGGACCAAACGGTCTCCATGGTGGCGGCGACAGCGGGACCCCGATTGATCACATCACCGCAGAAGATCAAACGATCGTCTTCGGGCAAAAGCGCCAGCAGGCATTGCAAAGCCGCGTGGCAACCATGGACATCCGCGATCACCCAATGACGCATCGTTGTGGGAAGCGAAGACAAAGGGGTGAACACCTGACATTATTATCCCACTCTGTCCATCTGTCAGCCCCGCAGGGGCCAGCAGCCACGAACGGTTGCAAGATTTTACCCAGGCCCTGTAGGAACTAGGTGGCACTGATACTGTCAAGCCTCACATAAACTTTATTTTCAAAAAAGGGAGTCAAGATGGGGGCAGACGACAAAGATGGGGCAGGTTCTACAGATCCCCGCAGCCTGCCCACTACCCGTCGCATCGCCCTGTTAGTCA
>JBILDB010000274.1:0-3783 GCA_044352805.1 Cyanobium sp. | reverse complement strand
ATTCGCCATTGCTTCTTACTACCGACAGTGATTTTCATATCTACCGCCGTCATGGAAGACAGATGATTCCCTTGGTCACTCCTTGAATGAAGGCTCCTCTGCCGTTGAGGCGTAGGCCTGCAGGCGTTGTCTGTAGAGATGCGACACTTCGACACAACGCTTGAGTAGACAGGCCACCATCAGCCCTCTGCTGCGCCACCCCAAGCTCCCTGCCAGCCACACAGGGTCAGCGTTAGATTAATCATCTAAATCGCCAGCTGGAAATTGGCAGCCGAACGGCAACGACGCGCGGCATGGTGCAGCCTCCCCGCGCTGGCATTCGTCCTCCCTGTGGTGGCATCCTCCCTGGTTGCGCTCCAGCCGGCCCATGGCGGGAACAACGCCATGATCGAGCTCAGCAATGGCGACAGCGGCAGGAGCCTGAAGGTAAGCGTCGGCACCGAGATCAACGTGACTCTGAAAACCATCGGTTCCGGCCGCTACGGAATACCGTCGGTGTCTTCTCGGGCGGTGCAGTTCCTCGATGAAGCCGCGGGTCCGCCGATTCCCGGGGGTCCGGTGCAGCTGATGCTGTTCAGGGCCCAATCGGCGGGAGCTGCGCAGATCTCGATCCCCTTCAACGGCGGGATGGGCCCTAATGCGGCGACACCGCCCTTCACCCTGAGCGTTCAGGTGACCGGGGCGACGGTGCCCTGAATCGCCGTCGCCACCTCCCTGCTCAAGGCCCCAGTGCCCCCACAGGCACCACGGCGATACCATCCGCCCGCCGGTAGCCGAAGCCGCTACCGCAGATCACCGCCAGGAAGGCGGGTTCGCCGGTGCGGCGGATGTCGATCTGCTGGCGAAAGCGCAGCAGGCCTGCGGCAGCGGCCTCCACCTGGCCCTGACCCAGCTTCACCTCGATCGCGCCCCAGCGGCCATCGCGTAGCTGCACGATCGCGTCCACCTCCACGCCGTAGTCGTCGCGGTAATGGAACACCTCACCATCCAGCGCTTGGGCCAGCACCCGCAGGTCGCGGATCACCAGCGACTCGAACAGCAACCCCAGCCACTCCAGATCTTTGAGCAGTCGATCGGGGCTGCCGCCGCGGGCCGCCACCGCCAGGGAGGGGTCGCAGAAATGGCGCCGGGGTGCCTGGCGCAGGGCTGCCTTAGAACGCAGATGGGGGCGCCAGGCGGGCTGGTTTTCCAGCACCATCAGCCGTTCCAGGGCCTGCAGGTGGTCGGCCACGGTGCGCGAGTCGAGGGGTCCATCGGCGCCGCCGGCATCGGCCGCCAGGGTGGCCAGGCTCACCTCGGTGGCCACGTTGCGGCCGAGGGAGCGCAGCAGGGCCCCCAGTCGCTGGGGATCCCGCCGCCGCCCATCCAGCCGCTGCACGTCCACCTGGCGCACCTGCTCCAGGTAGTCGCGGGCGGCCCGGGATGCCGCCGCCAGGGGCCGCTCCAGCTGGGCCGGCCAGCCGCCGCGGCAGATGAGCTCGGCAAGATCCGCTACGCCCAACCCCGGATCGGCGCAGCTAGGCGGTTGCCCCTCCAGCAGCGCTGCCAGGGAGACGCCGCCCTGGCCGGCGCCACTTTCCACCAGGCTCATCGGCCGCAGCCGCAGAAACGCAAAGCGCCCCGCTCCGGTGTGGCGCTCGGCGTCATCGGCCGGTACCGCCGAACCGGTGAGCAGAAATTGACCAGGCGCAGCGACGGCATCCACCGCCCGCCGCACCTGGTTCCATAGCGCCGGCTCCACCTGCCACTCATCCAGCAAGCGCGGCCGCAGACCCGCCAGCACCAGGGCCGGATCCACCGCTAGGGCTTGGCGGGCGCCGAGGTCCACATCCAGCAGCACCGCGGAGGCGGCCAGCTGCTGGGCCAGGCGGGTCTTGCCGCAGGCTTTGGGGCCTTCGATCACCACCGCGCCAGCTGCGGCCAGACAATCCCGCAGCTCGGCGTCGGCAATGCGCGGGCGGTAACCGGAGGCCATCGGGCGGCAGTCAATGCAGCAGATGCCGGGATTCTAATGCAGGAAAAACTGGCTTACGGATGCAGGAAAAGCCGGACTTCTGATGCAGAAAAAACTGGTCAGCCGATGCGGGAAAAGCAGAGTTGCTGCCCCTGGGCCCCGATCTACGACCGGCATCGATCTGGTTGCTGGGTCTTAAAGAGCGCAAAAGCGCGCCAGCAGCGACAGCTGCTGTATCGGCTTGGGCAGTTCGGCCGCATTGAAAGGCGGCGGGGCCGGGGCCGGCGCGTCGGCCCGCATCGCCATGGGCATGGGTCGCAGATCACCGTTGCCATCCAGCTGCACCTCCAGGGGAGACAGCTGGCGCCGCCGGCCGATCGCCGCCGCCACCTCCTGGGCCTGGTATAGAGCGTCCTGGTAGGCCGCCCGCAGCAGCTGGGCGCGGATGGCGCTGTCCTGGCTGCGATCCGTCTCGGCAGTCACCGGCGACAGCCGAACTCCGGGTAGGCCGCCCACCGCGCTGATCAGGGCCTGCAGCTGGGTCGGCTCGATGCGGCCACTGACCTGCAGGCTGGCCTGGAAGCCACTCACTTGACCCTGGGGCCCCCTGCGCTCCCAGGTGCTGGGGGCCCCCACCCGCCATTCCTTTACACCCAGGGCCTGGAGTTTCTGGCGCACCGCCGCCAGGCGCCATTGCAGTTGCTCCAGGGCCTGGTCCGCCTTGGCGGCCTCCGCCTCCAGCCCCAGCGAAACCCCCAGGGCACTGGTGGGCCTTTGGATCTCCGCCTTGCCGCGGGCCTCCAGCAGGGTGCCTTGGCAACGCAATTGCACTTCAGCCCTGCTGTTACCACCGTTCAAGAGCACCAGCGCGCCCAGGGCCACCGGCAGCAATGGCCGGCAGGATTGGAGAGGGGCGCTTCTAGCCCTCATGGCAGGGTGAAACCGGAGGTGTTGATGTGCTTGAGGTCGAGCATCACGACCGTTAACCAAGCCAGCAGGGCCAGGCCGCCGATCGAACCGAGCACCGTCAGCAGGCCCTGGAGCACTGACTTGGAGGAACCGCTGTCGTTGGCCACGGGCACACCAGAACAAGCATTCACTTTCCCACGGCCATGGCCGCCCGCTTTGGCCCATAAGCCACGCTTCTAGGCGCTGAGGTTCGCCACGGTCGTGAGCCTGCCAGCGCTTTCATCCCAGAGGATGTAATCAAAACAGGTCGGCAGGTCACCAAGCTTGAGCCGCTTCACTCCGGTGAGTAGATGGGCGTTGCGTTTCTGGCAGGCCTGTAATCGATAGTTCGGAATCGCCTCGCAGAGGTGATGGATCGCATGGCAGCCGATATCGGCGGAGAACCAGTTCAGCAGTGCTGGTAGCTGCAGATCACTGGTGCCCTGCATGGCCCCATCCATGGCCTTCCAATTATCGTCGCCATGGGCATAGGAGCCTGGAAAGTTGTGCTGCACAAAGAAAATGCAGATGAAGATGGCTGCGCCGCAGGCCATCACCGGGGCATAAATCAACCAGAAGGTCCCCGCCCCTAGCCAGCGGGCCATGACAATCCAGCTGGCGATCACGGCCAGATTGTTGAGCAGCAGGTCAACAAATTCCTCAGGGCTGTGCCACCAGCTGGTCTTATGGCTGGCGACGATCTCGCGCCAGCCTGTCTTGGGTGATTTCCCCAGGCTGGAGATCAAGTGGGGCACCAGGCCCACCAGGCCTGCCAGCAGTTCGATGCGCGGCTTGATCACCAGGTAGAAAAAGCCCCCGGGAATCAGCATCAGGGGATGCCGCAATAAGCGGTAGAGCATCTTGGCGCGGGGGCTGTAGCC
>JBILDB010000273.1:0-3788 GCA_044352805.1 Cyanobium sp. | reverse complement strand
CCGGCAACCAGAGAAAAGGGGGCCAGGGGCGCAGCATGATGCTCAACCCAGCCAGGGCGGCCACCCCCAGGGCCCGTCGCCGTTGCTGGGCTCCAGGCAGGTCGTTGGGGCTGGACCGCAAGCCGTGCAACGGTCGCCGCAGGCTGGGCAGGGAAAAACGGGCCAGGGGAAAGGGTCGGCGGGGTACGGAAGGGCCTGGAGGGGGCCCGGGAGTGGTCCTGGAAGAGGGCCCAGGCAGAGGGCCGCCCCCAGGCAGGCCTCCGGTTGTCTGTTCAGAATGCCAGCGCGATGCCCCCTTCGCCTTGCCCCGTCTCACCACCCTGCTGGCCGTCTCCTGTCTCGGCACGGCGGCCGCCCTGGTGGGGGGGCGTCAGCTGCTGAGCCTGCTGCCGCCCCTGACCCCCGCAACCCCCACCGGCAGCCTGGAGCGCCAGCGCCGCTGGGCCCCCGATCCGGCCCGGCGGCGGGAGGCCGGCCTGTTGCTGCTGGACCAGGCCGCCGGTGATCGTCAACGCCAGGGGCAATTGCTGAACGGTCAAGGCTGGGGCCGCGATGGGCTGGCGGCGGTGGTGATCAAGCAGCAGGCCCAGCGGGCCGAGGCCTTGCAACAGGGTCCCGAGGCGGAACGACGCTGGCAACAGCTGCTGCGTCGCTTCCCAACCTCCCCCGCCAGCGCCGATGCGCTCTATGCCCTGGGCCGCCAGGATCCAGCCCTGCGCCAGCGGCTGCTGGAGCAGTTCCCCGCCCATCCCGCCGCCCTGGCCGCCGCCCTGGAGGAGGGGCCCGCACCGGCGGATCGGCTGGCGGGCGCCCTGCACCTGGCGAAGTGGGGGGCCCGCTGGCCCGGCGCCGACGGGCGCATCCGCCAGGAATGCGGCCGCGCCAGCGACCGCCCCAGCCTGAAGCAGCGGGCCGATCTGGCCGCAGGACTGGCGGAACTGGGCGCCGGCCAAGACGCCCTGACCTGCCTTGGCGGGGAGGCGGCGCCGACGGCGACCCAGGGCGCCACGGCAGCAGCAGCCGCAGAGAGGGCGACGCAGGCCGCCGCGCCGGGGAACAGCCAAGCAAACCCATCTCCCCAGGCGCTGGCGGCCCTGTCTCCCCGGGGAGCCCTGCTGCTGGCAGAGGCGCTGGCCAAGGGTGATACCGCCCAGAAAGCCCTGGTTGCACCGTTGTTACTGCAGGTGGTGCAGCAGCAACCGCAGGGCCCCGAGGCCGAGCAGGCGGTGCGGCGGCTCAGCCAGGAGGAGGGGCCCGGCGTGGATTCGCAGCTGGCGAGCTTGCCCCCCCCATGGCGCCAAAGCGCCCCGGTGCAGGCCCACCGCGCCCTGGCCGATCCCAGCGGCCGGCTGGCCCTGGAGGTGATGAATCGCTGGCCGGATGATCCCGCCAGCTGGGATCTGCAATGGGAGCTGGCCCGCAAGCAGTTGCTGGCCGGCCAATGGGGCGGAGCTTTAACCCTGCTGCAGGCGATCGGGGCCGACCGGCTGCCGCCAATGCTGGCGGCCCGCCACCGCTTCTGGAAAGGCTTCAGCCAGCACCAGCTCGGCCAGGACGAGGGGGCCACCGCCACCTGGCGAGAACTGCTGCTGCACCATCCCGGCGGCTACTACGGCTGGCGAGCTTCGGTGCAGCTGGGTGAGGGGGATCTGCGGTTGCAGCAAGGGGCTGCCGCTGAGGTGAATCTGCCGGCAAAGGCGGCCTGGAGCCCCCTGGCCAGTGGCGATGCCGAGCTGGATCGGCTCTGGCGCCTCAAACTCAAGGAGGAAGCCTGGGAAACCTGGCGCACGCGCAGGGGCAAACCAGAGTTGCGGGCCAGCCGCGATCTGCTTTTGGAGGGACGGCTGCGCCAGGCGGTGGGGGATGACTGGACTGGCCTGCACCAACTGGAGCAGGCCAGCGCCAAATTGCGACCGGATCAATGCGAGCTGCAACCAGCGATCGAGCGGGGCTTGCACCCGGTGCGCTTCGGCGACGACTTTGCCGCCGGCGCCGCCGCCGCACGCTTGCATCCCACGGTGCCCCTGGGCGTGGCGCTGCAGGAATCCCGCTTCACGCCGGGGGTCAGTTCCGGCGCGGGGGCGGTTGGCCTGATGCAAGTGCTGCCGACTACCGCCAGCGAACTGGCGGGTCGGCCGATCAGCGCCGAGGCCCTGAAGGAACCAGCCCTGAACACAGACCTGGGGTCCCGCTATCTGCGCCAGCTATTGGATCAAGCCAAGGGGAATCCCTTCCTAGCGGTGGCCAGCTACAACGCCGGCCCCGGGGCGGCCCAGGGCTGGGTTACGCCCCTGCTGCAGGCCTCACCAGAGCTGTGGGTCGAGGCGATCCCATACCCCGAAACCCGCCTCTATGTCAAAAAGGTGCTGGGCAATATCTGGAGCTATCAACAGACCCGCCAGCCGAGCTGTTAAGTTTAAAGAATGTACCTAGTCAATCAAGATAACCTTACTCTTCTAGTTCACTTTAAGCACTATTTTGCTGTGAATTTCAGAAGTTAATGATTCAATCCGCTCGCTGAGTTGCCGCACAGCCAATGTCATTTCATTGTTTTGATCGAGGAGCGAGAGAAGTTGCCGCGTTTGCTGCAGCGCCAATTGCTGCTCCTTATGCATTTCAAACGCAATCTCCTCCCTGTGTTTCGCATCCGCTTCTGAATGGGCCTTATCCCTATCAGCCTGCCTGGTCTGGGCAAGCAAAATCAAAGGGGCAGCATAGGCTGCCTGAAGGCTGAATGCCAGGTTTAGAAGAATAAATGGATAACGATCAAATGTAGTGTAGTTAGCAGCATTCAAATAAATCCAACAAATAACAATGGCAGACTGGGCCATCAAAAAGAATGGGGTGCCAAAGAAGCGCGCAAAACTTTCGGCCCCCTTGGCGAACCAGTCACCGCCGAAGACATGGGATAGATGGGAGTGAGCTGCCAAGAAGCGCAGATGATGGGGGGTGCTTAATCGTGTAGAAGAAGGCATCTCAGATAGTGAAGGTAAGGGTGCATTTATTCCAAGAAATAGAGTACTCAGCCCCCCAGCACCAGGGCATCGACAATCTCATAGTCCTCGAAGTTGTCGCCCAGACGCAGCAGCGAAACATCGCCGCGGCGCTGCACCGCCAGCGGCTCTGGTTGATCCGAAGCAACCGCCTTGCCCTGCACGAACAGAAATTGACGCTTCTGATCCTCGGGGCTGGTTACCACCACCGTGGCGCTATTGTTGGCTCTACGGATCACGAAGGCCTTGCACCTGGCGACCTTGGCGCTACCACCGGAGCCACAGGGAACCTCCGCTGCAGCGTGATAAGGGGTGCCGGGAAGCAGGGCATCGCGGCTAGCGGGCACAGGGGCAAGGGGAGCACCCACTATCACCAAGCGCAGGCTGTAGTTGCTCGTTTCCTGGCGCCGCGCCGCCGGACGCATTAGAAATAGCCTCACCCTGACATCACCATCGCTCGGCAACAGGCCGCGGAAGCTGTTGCCGGAGCTGCTGCCAATGAACAGAGCGTTTTCAGAGCCAGCTGCCATCACGTTGAAATAGTTCTGCAGATTGGAACCCTTGAGCTCAACCGTCAGGGTCTGACCGGCGCCGGCCCGCAATTTGTAGTCGAGTGTCTGGTCGCCCTTGAGCTGGCCTTGGAGCAAAATGGAATTTGTTCCTGCAGCAAACGTGACCCTTTGGCTTTCGATCGCGGTCTGAGCCACGCCACCCCCCATCGGGAGATTGATGGCCAGGAGGAATGCGGCACCCAAGGCAAGTGGTGTGCGAATCTTAATTTTGCCAATAATCATG
>JBILDB010000038.1:0-12251 GCA_044352805.1 Cyanobium sp. | reverse complement strand
AGGGCGTTGTGGCCACAGTCGTGCATCAGCGAGAAGCAGCGGGCCAGGAACAGCACCATCAACGCCAGCACGGGCAACAGCAGCCAGGAACCCTGCCGCAGGCAGGACACCGCCAGCCACCACAGCAGGCCATAGGGCACCAGGGTGTTGGCGACCTGCCAGGCAGCTACCCAGTTGCTACTGCCCAAGAAAGGCTTGAGCTCGAAATCAGTGCGTTTCAGAGACCCCGTTGCTGGAGTGGGGTGGGCAGCAGACCGGTCCAAGGGTGATTCCAAGCCCTCAGCGGTGGTTTCGAGAACAGGAATACCAAAATCCCTAAATGTTGAAGACAATCATAAGTCTTTACTGAAAAACCGCGTCAGCTCGACAAAACCCCATCCAGCTCACGTCACCGCCACATACACCCATGCCTGGGCGCCAGAGGCCAGGGGGGCCAGCACCCGCTGGTAATCGGAGACTTCGTAGGCGTCGGCTTGGGCCAGTTCGGCGTCGCTGACCTCGAACACCGTGCCTTCGACCCGGTCGCTGGCATCGCCACTGAAGCGCACGATCGGGTGGTGGCTGAGGCCGCTGGCCGCCAGTACGGCGGCGTCTTCGATGCGCAGCAGCGACTGGCTGTAGCCCACCAGAGCATCGGATCGGCCCGTCAACAGGCGCCCAAAGGTGCTTTGTTGCACGCTCTGCTGCTGCAGCGTGCCATAGGAAAACAGCAGGGGCATGGCGGGCAGGGGGGGTGATGGGGGGAGGCGCCAGGGGTTCATTTTGGCGGGATCCAGCCCTGGAAACCGTCCATAAAGCGTCGGTCGATGCGGTGTTTGAGCCCCCCCAGCCAGGTCGTCGGTCCCAGCACCCAGGGGCCCCACAGGGCCAGGGCCCGGGGCTGCTGGTCCGGTCGGCCCGCGCCCGAATCCCCCAGCAATTGCAAGGCGTGGCGCCGCGGCGTCCAGCAGCGAAGGGCTTGGGGCGGCTCTGCCAGCGAGCGCTCCAGGTTGGTGGCCAGCACCGCCGCCGCCCGCACCGCCCACACCCCCGCCGCCGGCCGGGGCTGGGCGGCCACCAGGCCGCAGTCACCCACCGCAAACACTCCCCTTTGCCCCTGCACCGCCAGGCTGGTTTCGGTTAGCACCCGGCCGGTGCCCGGCTGCACCGGCAGGCCGCAGGCGGCCAGCCAGGGGGGCGCCTGGCTGCCGGTGCAGGCCAGATCGGCCGGGCCCTGGTATCTGCCATTGCGTTCGAGGGATACGCCCGCTGCCGCCAATAGCCGCTCGCCGGCCCGGTTGGCGGCGGGGCTGCCCAGGGCCAGGTCGGGGCCCCGCAACAGCAGGCGGCAGGGGTGGCCGCGCCGGCCCAGGGCCAGGGCCAGCTCGACGGCGCTGGCGCCACCGCCCCGCAGGCGCAGGGGGGCAGCCGCAGGCAGGGCGTTCACCCAGGCCAGAAACGGCTCCAGGGGCTTGACCGCCATGGCGTCATCTGCAGGCGCTGGCGTGATCGCGCCCACATCCAGGCTGAGGATGTCCCAAGCCAGCCGCTCTCCCCCCTGCAGCAGCAGTTGGCGAGGCCCCAATTCAAGGCCCGTGATTTCAGCCTGCAGAAAGCTCACGCCGGCCTGCTGGCAGAGCTGTTTCAGGTCGATGCGGGCTGATTCCAGGGTCGCCAGGCCGGCCACCACCGCCGGCACCAGGCCGGAATACAGGCTGGTGGGGTAGCGGCTCACCAGGGTGACCGAGCCGCTGGCCGGTCGGCTTTGGGGCCGCAGGGCCCACTGGCGCAACACCAAAACATGGCTGTGACCACCGCCCGCCAACAGCAGCTGGGGCCGGCGGGCGGCGGCGTTCAAGGCTGGAGGCCGAGCCGCTGCACTACCTGCTGCCGGGCCTTCAGGCCCTCCGCCCCAATCCCGGGCTCATCGAGGGTGAGCAATTGGCGATTGCGCATGATCGGCCGGCCTTCGACGATCAGGTCGCGCACGTCGCTGGCTTTGGTGTCGTAGACGAGGGCGGAATAGATGCTCGCGAGCGGCGTTTGGTTGATGGGATCCATGGCGACGATGGCGATGTCGGCCCGTTTGCCCACCTCCAGCGAACCGATCTCGTCCTCCAGATGCAGCGAGGCGGCCCCTCGGATGGTGGCCATTTCGAAGGACTCCCGTGCCGACACCACCTTGGGGTCCTCGTTGATCACCTTGTGCAGTTTGGCGGCGCTGTTCATTTCGTCCCAGATGCTGAGGGCGTTGTTGGAAGCAGAGCCATCTGTGCCCAGGCCCACGGGCAGGTTGAGACTGAGCATGGCCGGCAGCGGCGCGATGCCCGAGGCCAGCTTCATGTTGGATTGGGGGTTGTGCACCAGGCCGACACCTTGCTGGCGCAGCAATTCGAGGTCGCCTGTGTCGGTCCACACCATGTGGGCGGCGATCAGGCGCTCGCTGAGCAGGCCGATGCCCTGCAAGTGCTCCACCGGGGAGCAGCCGTGCTGCCGCAGGCATTCGTCCCGCTCGTGGCGGGTTTCGGCCACATGCATCACCACCGGACAGGAGCGCCGTTCGGCCAGGGCCTGCACCTCCCGCAGGTGGGCGTCGCAGACGGTGTAAGGGGCGTGGGGAGCGATGGCGGGTGTGATGAGGCGATGGCCCTGCCAGTTGCCCACAAAGCGGTCCACGCAGGTCATCGCCTCGCTCTGGCTGGCATTGTCAGGCGCTGGAAAATCGATCACCACCTGCCCCAGCACCGCCCGTAGGCCGGCCTTGGCAGTTTCAGCGGCGACGGCGGATTCGAAGTAATACATGTCAGCGAAGCAGCTGATGCCACCCCGGATCATTTCGGCCAGGGCCAGCCGCATGCCCGTGCGCACAAAGGCCTCATCGACGTTGAGAGCTTCGGCTGGAAAGATGGTGTGCTGCAGCCAGTCATCCAGCAGCTCGTCATCGGCCAGGCCCCGAAACAGTTCCATCGGCCCATGGGTGTGGCCATTGATCAGGCCCGGATGGACCACCTGGCCAGTGGCGTCAATCTGCTCAGCGACGCTGTAGGCCGCCAGCACGCTGGCGGCGTCATCAACGGCGACGATGCGGCCATCGCTGACGGCAATGGCGCCATCGGCCAGCACCCGCCGCTGCTGGTCCATGGTGACGACGATGCCGTGGCAGACGATCAAATCAACGGGCCGGGGCATGGTCACCAAGCTGCTGGCGAGTTAAATGGTGTGACGGGGGAAACTGGCACGGGTCCCCCATTAATTGTTGGTCCACGCTATGGGCTCGTTTACCATTTTACGATGCCCAAAGTAACCTTAATGCCCCCAACAAGTGTTGAGCCCCCATAATCTTTGGCAAGTCGCAGCAATGTTTCTTGGAAGCCCAGGTTTGGGAACGCGCTTTCTACTTTTTTGATTTGCTCTCTCCCCATGCCCTTGCGAAGTAATCCCTTTGAAGCATCGATCCAGTCGGCCTTACGGCAGGCCTCAATCACTTCTCTGTGAGGTCCGGTGTAGGGAAATATCTTGTGGTGCCAATGGATGGCTGCACGCAACAAGTTTGGATCTAAGCCCAGTCCATATTTCTCGTTGTCGGCTATCGCCACGGCCTCTGATGGCTCCAGATAGGCCAATTCATGGTCTGTCCATAAGCCGATGTCATGGTAAACGAATGCAGCCTCGACCAGTTTTTCATGCTCTTCGGCATTGCCTAGAAAATGCATTGCATATGTGATCGTGCGATAAACGTGGTTTCGATAGCTGGGGAAGTCTTTGCTGATCAGATTTTCGTATCGCCCCAGCAGTTCTTCCACAAAAGGACGTTCCAACTTGATCATGATGTCTGACATCAGACATGTCTCCTTATGGTTTTGGCCACACCATAGGTGGTGTGGCGCCGTACGCCAAGGCCGACACTCCGGCGGAGCCAGAGCGGGCCGAGTTTTGAGATCGACCTAGGCAACACTAAATGGAGCCTGCTTCAAGAAGGAAACTGGCTGGCCGAGGGTGAAAAGATTGGGCGTTTGCGTGTTGGGCATCTTCGCGACAATTTGTTTGTGTAATTGCGTGTAATTGCCTACAAAATTGCCGTTATTCCATGTCTTTAAAAGGGTTTCAGTAAACTTGCCATTGCGGGCACCGTCGAGAGAAAGTTGATTGTCCTGGCAACCGGAAATTAAGATAACTGAAGGTCCAGTCTGGATGTCATACAGGTCGAAGCGTGGCCTTTTGGCATCGCTATAGATCACCTTGCGGCGCCAAAGGTCGAGCTGGATATTCACGCCGCGGGAACGATCAACCATGTAGACAGACCATTCATCGCGTTGAATTTCGTCAAAATTAAACTTAACCAGTCCGGCTTCATTGGTTTCAACCCAACGCTTGGCTCGATTCATGCGCCACTGGCCCAGCCTTTTGCCTGCAGAACCAAAGTTGATTAACGTAGCGTTCCAGCCGTTGACTCCCGCTTGAGCAGTCTCGCGGCCCTGCACCCCGGCCACATCTTTTTGCAATTGGTCATAGAAGTCTTTGTGATCAGCATAAACTTTGGCAGCGATGTCGGGCGGCATTAACTTTGCTTGAACAAGGGCTGGATCAGCCTCTTTTGGCCTTTCCCTGGTGACGGTGCCACTATGGCAGCTATCTGATAAAACCAACAAACGTACGCCATCCTTAAAGGCTGATATTGCAGCATAAAGTTCATCGTCAATCAATTCGCCGTCGTATAAACACCAAGTTTCGTCTTGTTTATCCGTTTCATCACCATTGATGTCGGGCATCTGGCCGCCGTGGCCAGAATAGGTAAGGAAAAATAAATCACCTGCTTGTAGGGTTTTTGCTGCGTTGCTTAGGTTTGCAAGTACGGCCGCTCGGGTGGCTTTAGCCGTGAGCAGTGTTGTTGTAGTCATTGCATATTTTTTGGCAATATTTGCCATATCATTGGCGTCGTTCTCGCATCCTGCCAAAGGTCCGGACCAGCCGCTATAGGAGGCGGGGTTAACGGAATTCAAACCAATCTGAAGTGCTAATGCTTTTGGCATGGTGTTCTAAGGGCGATTTGGCATGTGACTGTGTTGGCGGGCTGTCAATGATCTGGATGTGATCATTTATGGCTTGGGTCAATCCTGGCCGATAGCTTGCCTGTGGTCTGTCGGCTCACCAATGGCTGCTTGTCATCTTGGTGACAGCCGCTGGATCGGCCGCTACGGGACTGGTGATCCCTGCAGCGCTCCAACCCCGCGCCGATGGAGCTCGCGGGCGTAATCGGTCCAGGTGCCCTGGCCCCAGTAGCGGAAGCAGCTGGTTTCCAGCAACAACAGGTGTAGCAGTGCCCTTTGGTAGGGCTCGGTTTGGGTGACGGTCGGATCCTGGGCCACCAGGGCATCAAAGCGCTGGTGGAATTGGGCGCTGAGGCTGTGGATCGGCTCCAGCACATTGGCGTAGCCCTCCACCCAGCTCAGGTTGTTGGTCCAGGAGGCGCCCGCCATCGACAGGGGGGGATCCTGCCTTTGCAGCAAGGTGATCGCAGCGTCCACGCTCTCAGGGGTGGGGGGGCCATCCAGGTGTTGCCACAGCCTGTGTTGCTGCACCGCCTGAATCACTGGCAAATCGCCTTCTTGCACCCCGGCGGCCTCCAGCAACGCCAGATATTCGCTGCCGTTGATCGCCACCGTGTCCCTTTTGCCGCCCTCCGGGGTGGCAATTTTGTGGTGGGCCTGCAGAAAGGCCGGCGGGAATTCATTCATCATCACGCCGCCATTTTCACCGTCGGCGATCTGGGTGACGATCGCCGGTACCGATATGCCCCCCAGCTCCTGGCGGCCCAGTCCCAGGGCTTCGTAATAGGGCTGCATCTGGCCCACCAGCTTGGTATCGGAGCCCTGGGTTTTGATCAACGCCACGATTGAGGTCGTTTCCCCCCTGGAGTTGCGTGCCTGCAGCAGGTTGGGGATCAGCTTTTGGTTTTGGTTCAGGCTGGTGCCATCGAGGTTTTCGACGCTGTGTTCCTGCACTAGCAGCCAGCGGTAGCCGCACTCCTTGAGGGCCTTCACCAATTCGTAGAGGGTGTCGGGATGGTTGGGCAGGTGCATCTCCGGTGGCGAGAATCCCTTCACTCGCTGCAGGGCCTCGCTGCCAAACAGGGCGGCGAAATGGTGCTGCCAGGCCAAGATCTGCAGCTTCAGGTCGGGAATCGGAGTGGAGGGGGCCACGGCATGGCTCCAGAAGGTGCCCAGCCACTCCACATGGGGTTGCAGGCTGGCATCACAAGCGAGGCTTTGCAGCGCCTCGAGAATGTCAGTCCGGCCCATTTGCTCGAAGCCCCAGAGCAGGTTGCCGGAGTAATCCAGCATGATGCGCGGATCGCAGCCCTCCGCGATCAATTGGGGCAGCAGCTCGGCCATGCGCTTGTAGCAGTGGGCAAAGGCCTCGGCGTTGTGGTTGTCGCCCTCGCCGGGATGCTCAAACATGTACTGCAGATGGCCGATCAGCTCCCCCTGGGCCCCGGCTGGGATCGTCGGTTGATGCATGTGCAGGGCGCAGGCAAAGACCGAGCGGAGCGACTCCAGAGCCAGCGGCGTCTGCTTTGGAGCTACCGGCTGGCCTTGCTGCACCAGGGCCAGGATCTCCGTTTCACGGCCGGCGATTGGCGGCAGGGCATCGTGGCTCATCCGGGGGGCTCCAGGGCTTGCGCTTGAGCCTGGAGCATCACGCCCTGCTTCCAGCAGCCAAAAGGGCGGAAGAACAACGATGTTTTTCTTCCATTTATAGCCATGGGCATGGACTTATCCGCTCTTGGATATCGGGGCCTGCACGACCGCTGAACTTAGCTCCATGGTGCCGGCTGCTATCAATTTCACTTCAATCGCAGCCACCACATTGGCGACACCATCTTCGTTGGCAAGCATCTGCTGCAGCTCCTGAGCCCGAATGCGAAAGCTGGGGTTGTCGGCAATGGCCCCAGGCGGGCTAATCTGCGAAGAAGGCCACCACCGTTGAGGGCAGACCATGGCGCAGGGTCGTGACCGCTGGTGCCGGCGCCGCCGTGGTGAATCGCTCCCTTCAGCTGCGGGAATAGCCAACTGTGCGGGCATTCTTCCAGAACCGGTGCATTACAATGCGGTGAGAGCGGTCTTGTGTGTTGGCAGCACTGCGATAAACTTGATCTCCTGTACATCAGCAACCTCGGCGATCGCCGGGCCATCAACCAGGCCGACATTAATTACAACTTTATCAAGATCAACGGCGATTACAACATCCCACCCCTGCTTACGAAGGCCGCCGAGCTGGTCTGGGCCACATGCGTGTATTCACGCTGCGTTAAATTGAGCCGATTTTTCTGGATCACATGTTCTCGACTGTGGTTGATTGAATGACTACCAAGACCCCACCCGATAGAACCAACCGAATTCGCTCGGTCAGCATTGAAGGCTTTCGCAGCCTGAAGAGTATTGAGAACCTGGAGCTGCCGCAACTGACGGTGCTCATTGGTGCGAATGGCTCGGGAAAGTCAACCTTGATCCGTTTTTTCGAGATGTTGAGCTGGATGCTCAAGTCCAAGAACCTACAGGAGTTTGTGCTTCGCCACGGTGGTGGAGACGATCAATTCTTCATGGGTGCTCGACAGACGCCGCGCATCCATGCCGAGCTTTGCCTAGATACCGAAAAGGGCCAGAACGACTATCGGTTTGACCTGATCCACCTATCAGCCGGCGATACGGTCATGGTGCTGAACGAGGCCTATCGATACTCTGCCAACGATATCTCTACAAAGGCAGGTTGGACCCAAATTGATGCGGTTGGAAAGGAGTCCAGCCTTCTGGAGCAAAAGAATAAGACCGCCAAAACTATTATTGCCCTGCTGCGGCAGTGCTCCACCTATCAATTTCATGACACTTCGGTTAATGCGGCCATCCACAATCGCTGGGATGCCACCGAGTCGTTTAGGCTGCGCTCTGACGGCGGCAACCTCGCGGCGGTGCTGCTGGACCTTCGCAACACCGACGGCAAGCGCTATGAGCTGATCGTTAGGCAGATTTCCCGGGTGCTGCCGGCGTTCAAGGACTTCGTTCTGGAAGAGGAGGCCGGCAAGGTATTACTGCGCTGGGTGGGCCAGCAAAGCGACAAGGTTTTCGGCTCGCATCTCACCTCGGATGGATCACTGCGCCTGTTTTGCTTGCTGACGCTGCTGAACCTGCCGCCCAACCGGTTACCGGATGTGATGTTCTTCGACGAGCCCGAACTGGGTCTGCACCCGCATGCCATCACCTTGGTGGCGGAGATGTTCAAGCGCTTGTCGATGAAGCGGCAGATATTCATCGCTACCCAGTCTCCCTACCTGGTGGACTGTTTTGAGCTGGAAAATATCATTGTGGCTAGCGCGAACGATGGCGAGACGATACTCCGTAATCTACCGCGTGCCCACTATCAGCGGTGGCTGGACGAGGATTATCAGCTCTCTGACATTTGGCTACAGCAAGCCACGGGTGGAGTTGCGTGGCTTGGTGATATCCAGCCGGTTAACAGGGACAGTGAAGCAGGTGGAGAACAGCCCAAATGATCAGGGTCTGCATCATCTGTGAAGGGCCCACCGAAGTTAATTTCGTCAACCGCTGCCTGGAACCCTACCTGCGGCCCAGTGGAATCAGCGCCTATGGCACTATTTTGAGCGCCAAGTTGAGACGCCATCCTGGCGGGCGTGTCACTGTAGGTCGACTAGCCACAAAGATCTCGCTCCACTACAGCGAAGCCGACAGGGTCACGACCTTGGTGGATTTCTATGGCTTTCAAGATCGAGGGGGTCGTAGCCGTGCCGAACTGGAGGCCGACATCCTTGCAGGTGCAGCTCGTGTCACCACGGGGTACGACGCGCGCTTCGTATTGCCTTATGTGCAGATGTACGAGTTCGAGGGGCTACTCTTTACCGACCCCCAGGCATTTGAGTGGGTGGAGGATGGCTGGAATGACTACACAAAGCGGAAATTGGAAGCTGTGACCCAAGAATTTTCTAGCCCGGAAAAGATCAACGACAGTCTGGAGACGGCGCCTTCCAGGCGCATCGCGCGTATCTTTGGAGGGGCCTATTCCAAGACGGAGCATGGTCCATTAATCGCCGAATCTATTGGCATGGATGCCATCCGTGACAAGTGCCCGGCTTTCAGCGAGTGGGTGGGCAAGCTACAAGCCTGGGGAGGCACAGGCTGACAAGGCTACGAAAAGCATTCGGTCTTGAACTTCACATCTTCGCCTAGCATGTCTGGCATTTTTGAAAATACGTTTGTTTAATTCACATGGCCAAGCCAAGTTGGCGTCGCAGCCATGAACAGGGTAGGGGTAGGTTGGCGTTGTGTAGTATCGCTTTCTCCAAGACGAAGGCTGTCGTTTGGCTGACTTCTTGGTATAATGAGAATTATTTTTTGTAGCCGCTTAGGTTTCTAGCCCTGTGAATTTTATTAGATCGGTGCCGGCCATTGCCGCATCGGCTGTTGTCAGCATTGCCTCCAGCCCCTGCTTCGATGCCAGCAGCTGCCAGTAGTCGCCATCGCATGCCCACGCCGCTGCAACTCGGCTCACTGCGCCGCCGCCAGTCCCGCCGCCGCCGCCCCACCAAACTCCTTGGGCTCCGGCTGCCCCTTGCTGCGGGCCTTCTCGCGGGCCAGTTCATGGTTCATGTCAGCAGGAATGAACGTCATCGGCTTGCCGATTCGACGGGTGGCGAGCAGTTCGTCGCGGGCGATTTCGCCGCCGCCGATGCCCACCAAGGCATCGCTGATCTGCACGATGGCGCTGGATGTGGGGGACAATCCCTCACCCTGCGGCAGCTCACCGCCCCAGGTGCTGTCCGGCACGAAAAACACCGTGTCCACACAGGCAGACAGTGGAACCTGCTCCTGGCGGGCCAGACTCGAGACTATGCCCATGGTCTCGAATCCCTTCCCCTTGGCTAGTTCGTAGATCTGGCCAATGCCCTCTGCGGTGCCGCCGCTACTGATCAGGGTGCGGGCTGGATCGTGGCGCTCCAGGATGCGGCTGGCTTCGCGAAACAGGGCATCAGGATCCTGATAACCAGCCCCCGAATAGCCCACGAAGGTGATCACATTTTTGCCTGTTTCCTTCACATGGCTGGCGATGGCGGCGGCATCACCTGTGCGGATCTGGGCGGGACCCTTGCAGGCCAGTGGGGCGGCGTTAGCGGGGCCCACGAAAAACCCGGCCAGCATGGCGACGGCGGCCAGCCACTGTCGCTGCAGCAGCTGGGCAGGTATAGGTATCGCTGCAGCCATGGCGATGCTTTTGTTTGTTAATGGAGCCTAGGAAGCCCCAGGTTCGAAGCCGATTTAGTGCTGCAGAGGGATCGCCCCATGGGCCCCGATGCCATGGAGGGAGCAGGCGCTTTATGGAAGGCGATGCGCTTGGCGGCTGGCCATTGCGGCCGCTGATCAACCCGCCGCCGCTAGCCAGGCTGTCAGATCCGCTGTGCCCTGGAAATCCAGCAGGGCTTCCGCCAATGCTTGAAGCCACTCCAGAGGCAGTGTGCGAATGCGGCCTTCCTGCCGTCCCTGCCCAACGCTCCTTTTGTCGCTAACGGTCAAGGCGGCTGGTGTGGCGGCAGTGGCGCCAGGATTTCACCGCCGGGCTCTTTGCCTACCCATGGGCGGGCCCCCCGGTGCGCGACTCCGCACATAGGTTGCGGTTTTGCTTGTGGGAGTGCCGGTCTTCCCTACTAATGGATTAGGCCTGTGTCAGGTGGATCCTTGGTGAGATTTCTGGTGCCGCGGGAGCACTCCCCCGGTGAAAAGCGGGTGGCCGCCACGCCCGAAACCGTGCGGCGCCTGCTGGGCAAGGGCGTGAGCGTGCAGGTGCAGCAGGGGGCCGGTGCGGCGGCTGGGTTCCGGGATGACGATTTTCTGGCCGTCGGGGCCGAGCTGGGGCCGGAGGAGGGCCTGCCCTGGGAAGAGGTTGATGGGGTGTTGTGTGTACAGGCGCCACCGGCCGAAAGCCTGCAGCGTCTGCGGCCGGGCGCCCTGCTGGTGGGATTGCTGTCGCCCTATGGCGCCAGCCACCTGGCCGAGACCCTCAACGGCCGCGAGGCCTCGGCCATCGCCCTCGAGCTGTTGCCCCGCATCAGCCGCGCCCAGAGCATGGATGTGCTCTCGTCTCAGGCCAACATCGCCGGCTACAAGGCGGTGCTGCTGGCCGCCGCCGCCCTCGATCGCTATGTGCCGATGCTGATGACGGCCGCCGGCACCATCCAGCCCTCGCGGGTACTGGTGCTGGGGGCTGGTGTGGCCGGCCTGCAGGCCCTGGCCACCGCCAAGCGGCTTGGCGGCGTGGTTTATGTGTCCGATGTGCGCCCCGCCGCCAAAGAGCAGGTGGAATCCCTGGGGGGTCGCTTTATTGATCCGCCCGAACTGGAGGACAAGCCCGCCGAGGAGGGGGGCTATGCCAAGGCCGCCAGTGAGGCCTTCCTGGCGGCCCAACGCCAGCAACTGGCCGACCAGCTTGCCCTCGCCGACATGGTGATTTGCACCGCCCAGGTGCCGGGCCGCACGGCGCCGCGGCTGATCAGCGAGGAGATGCTTGATGGCATGCGGCCTGGCGCCGTCGTCGTTGATCTGGCGGTGGCCCAGGGCGGCAACTGCTTCGGCACCGTCGCCGGCCAGACGGTCGAGCGCCGCGGCGTGCAGCTGATCGGTGCTGATGCCCTGCCCTCCAGCGTCCCCAACCACGCCAGCGCCCTTTATGCCCGCAACGTGGCGGCCCTGATCGAGCACCTGCTGGCTGAGGAGGGGCTGCGGCTCGATCCCGAGGATCCGATCCTCGACGGCTGCCTGCTCACCCACGGCGGCGTCTGCCGCCGTGAGGATGTCGTTTATCCCAATGGTTCCCGCAACGGAGGTTCGTGATGAGTGCCCTTTCCCAGGCCCTGTGGGTGTTGCTGCTCGGCAGCCTGCTGGGTCTTGAACTGATCGGCAAGGTGCCCCCCACCTTGCATACGCCGCTGATGTCCGGCGCCAACGCCATCAGCGGCATCACAGTGCTGGCTTCGCTCACGCTTATCCAGAAGGCCGGTGACAACCAGGCCCTGCTGTTGATCGGCGCCCTTTCCCTGGGCTTTGCCCTCTACAACGTGGTCGGTGGCTTCTTGGTCACCGATCGCATGCTCGCCATGTTCCGCCGTAAGGGAGACAACTGATGTCGACTGAATTACTGACCGATGGCATCGATCTGGTGGCGGTGCTGCTGCTGGGCCTCGGCATCAAGGGCCTCTCCAAGGTGCGCTC
>JBILDB010000272.1:0-3803 GCA_044352805.1 Cyanobium sp. | reverse complement strand
GAGCCACCTGCCCCGTTCCTGACCTCCGTGCCCTTCAGCCCCCCCGTCTCCCTAGAGCAGAATGGCGGCATGCCCGCCTCCCTGCTAGTCGTCGAGGATGACGACACGATTCGCGACACGATTCGCGAAGCCCTGATCCTGGAGGGATACGAGGTGACTGCCAGCGGTAATGGTCGCGAAGCCCTCTCCCTGGTGCAGGATGCTGCCGAGCGGGCCCCCTTCTCCCTGGTGGTCCTCGATCTGATGCTGCCAGGGCTTGATGGGCTTGACCTCTGCCGTCAAATCCGTCAGAGCGAAAACAGCATCCCGATCCTGGTGGTAAGTGCCCGTGACAGCGAGCGCGATCGGGTCCTGGGCCTGGAGGTGGGTGCCGATGACTACTTGGTCAAACCCTTTGGCATGCGCGAACTGGTGGCCCGTTGCCGCGCCTTACTGCGGCGCAGCAACGGTGGTTTCAGTCAAGGACGGGTCCTGGAGCATGCCAATCTGCGCCTGTTCACCGAAGAATGCCGCGTTACCCGTGACGGCCAGGAGGTGAACCTCTCGCCCAAGGAATACCGGTTGCTGGAACTTTTTATGCAGAACCCGAGACGGGTCTGGAGTCGCGATAAGCTTTTAGAGCATATCTGGGGCTTTGATTATTTTGGTGATAGCAAAACTGTCGACGTACATATTCGTTGGCTGCGCGAAAAACTGGAAACCAATCCTTCCAATCCAGAGCATCTTTTGACCGTGCGCGGCTTTGGCTATCGCTTCGGTTGAGTGGGGCGCGACATGCTGTTGCCGTTGGCCCTTGCCCTGGGCTTGCTGCTGGGCTGGAGCTTCGCCCAATCCCGCCAACGTCCGGCGGGCCGCGATCAAAAGGGCAGTCGCCAGTGGCTGCGCTGGTTAGAGGCCGCCCCAAGTGGTTGGTTGATTGTGGCCGCCGACGATCGGGTTCGTCTACTCAATCCCAGGGCCGAACGGTTGCTGCAGCTGGGTACCGCCATACCCAGTCCGGTTTTCCTGGAGCAGATCTGTGCCGATGCCCAACTGCGCGAAGTCATCCACGCCGCCCGTCGCCATCAGCGCCCCCAGCGACTCGAATGGGAGCTGGGCGGTGAAGAGCTGGAGGCCATTGCCCTGCCTGGCGATGGGGGCTGGGTGGGGGTGCAACTGCAGAGTCGCCGCTCGATTGAAGCCCAACTCGACCAACAGGAGCGTTGGGTCAGTGATGTGGCCCATGAGCTGCGAACCCCCTTGACAGCCCTGCTGCTGGTGGGCGACAGCCTTTCCGCCCAGGTGACCAGTGGCAATGCGGTTCTGGTGGAGCGTCTGCAGCGGGAGCTGCGGCGGCTCCAGGCGCTTGTGGTTGATCTGCTCGAGTTGTCCCGGTTGCAGAACAGCCTCCCGGGCCAGGGCATGGACCTACAACCGGTGGATTTGGCGCCTTTGGTGGAGCGCGTCTGGGCGGGTCTGCGCCCCCTTGCCGAAGCAAGGTGCATCGGCCTGTACCTGCTTAAGCCGATGCTGGATGCTCCGGCCGCAGTCGTCGTCGGTGATGAATCCCGCCTGCACCGGGCCCTGCTCAATTTGCTGGACAATGCCCTTCGTTTCAGCCCCGATGGCGGCAAGGTCGAAGTCCGCCTTGCCCAGGGCCGCCACTGGTGCCGGATTGAGGTTCAGGATCAGGGTCCGGGCTTCAGTGAGGCCGATTTGGAGCATATGTTCGAGCGTTTCTACCGGGGAGATCCCTCCCGCGTGCGCAGTCTGCGCACTGGCAGTGGCCTGGGGCTTTCCATCGTCCAGCAGATCGCCCTGACCCATGGCGGGCGGGTCCAGGCGAACAACCATCCCCAGGGAGGGGCCTTGATTGAACTGCTCCTGCCCGTCGCCCGCTGAAGCCAACCCCGAGGAACTCTGGATTGAGCACTCGGGGCTTGGCCTTGCCGCGGTTGTTCAATTGCCTGGCTTTTGAGGAGCGGTGGGGCCTTTGAGTAACCAGAGGTTGGGTCCATCAATCCACACCAGCAGGGACTGGTCGGCAGCCTTGAGCCACTGCTGCTGGCCTGGATCAAAGCCGAGGGCCCGGGCCGCCGCCAAGGACAGACGGCGTGCCTGCACACCCTCGCTTAGGGCGCTATCGGTGCCGGCCGCGAACGGAGCCGCAGCAGCCTGCTCCCAGAGCCGCAGGTAGGCTGCGGCCTCGCTGGCCTTGGGAGGTTCACGGCCAGCACCCGCAGAACTGGGGGTTGCTGGCGCCGCCTCGGCCAAACTGCGCAGTTCTCGCCAGCGTTGCAGGGCTTCAGCAGGCGGCGAGGGGGAAAGCCGCAGGGGGTTTGGGGCCAGGGCAAGGGGAGTGGTTTCAGCAGCCTCTGCCTTGGAATCGGAGGCAGGGGCACCCTTTGGTCCCTTGGTGCCCATTTGGGCCCCTGGTTCCTTGGCGGTTGGTCCAGCCATGGGGTGGACTTTGGCTCCAGCCGCCTTGGCCATGGCCAGGGATGGGGCTGGGCCAACCCCTTGGGCCCCCTGGGCGGAGGTTTTGGAGGGCTTGAGGAGCAGGGTTGGCTGGATTTTGGCGCTCTTTAAATCGGGGTTTCGAGTGCCTGGCTTTGCCGTGGCGGCGGCAAGGGACTTGGTGGGGTCGGCCTTGGCGGCGTTCTTGTTTGGCAGCGGCCCCAGCAAGTCGGGCGGTGGTGGGGGAAGGGCAGTGGCCGGTGGCAATGGAATTGTTGTGGCCGCTACCTCCTGGTTCATGCGGCGACTGAAGCGCAACAGTTCCGGGGTGGTGTCCTCGGCAGTGAGGACCTGGGGCTTGGCGGGACTGCGGCGCCAAGAGTTTTGGGCCAACAGCAGGCCATGGCCCATCAAGGCGGCGGCCAGGGCGAGCCCCAGGGGGGCGGCGGCTGGAAAGCCGCCGCGCAGGGTCTTCAACGATGGCAAGGACAGCTGGGGGCGGGGGAGGGTCATGGCAATTGAAGTTCCAGGTCCAATCCGTTGTTTTCCAGACGGGAGACCAGTTGTTGCACGACACCCCAGGGGACGCCGGCGTCGGGAATCAGTCGCAGCACCGGGGTGGTTGCCAGGGTCCCCGGGGCCTGGGCCCGCATGAGCAGGGGACCCAGATCCTGGGGGCGAATCGGTTGATTCCAGACCCGCAGTTGCCCTTGGGCATCGAGATGGAGAGCGATAACTCCCTCCAGCGCCGTCCGTTGGGCCAAGCGCTGGGGAATCACCACCAGGGCCAGGCAGGTGGCGCAGAGGGCAATGGAGACCAACCCCATGGCGATGGAATCCAGCCAAAGGGCCGGTCTCATCTGGAAGGCCCCCCCTCAGGCAGAGCGAGCAAAACCGGATTGGGGGACAGACTGCGCAGCCATTGCAGCGACCGCTTTACTTCGCCCATTGACAGGGAAGCGGAAGGGAGAAAGTGCTGCAACCCCTGTTCACCGTCCAGGCGTAAGCGATTGGCGAGGTCCGCGCGGCTGATGGGATCTCCATCGACGAACCAACGGTCTCCAGGAGCCTCCACAATCCAGTGGGGATTGCCTAGGGGTGATGCTGCGAGGGGGGGCTGGGATTTCGGCACAGTCCTGGTGACCACAAGGGGCAAAGACGCCACTGCACCACAGACCAACAGGGTGAGAGCCACTAACGAGGGCACGGCATAGTTCAAGGCTTCGTTGGCTGGGCCCGCAGGCGCAGGCGACAGCGCAATCGATCCAATTGCCATTGGCGGATGCCCTGGTTGGCGAACAGGCTGCTGGTGGCGATCAGACTGATGATCAAACCAAGGGCGGTACTCAACAACACTTGGCCGTAGT
>JBILDB010000271.1:0-3810 GCA_044352805.1 Cyanobium sp. | reverse complement strand
GATTAGCTGCTGCAGCAATTGCCGTTCGTCTTCGCTGAGGGCCCGGTCAGGGGACAGGATGTCTTTGTAGATGCCGCTTTTGACCGTATCGAAGCGGATGCCGACCCGTTCGAGCAGCCGCGAGAGGTCATTGCCCCGCAAAATCACCCCGATCGAACCGGTGATCGTGCCGGGATTGGCCACGATGCGTTCGGCGGCCACCCCCACGTAAACCCCCCCGGAGGCTGAGATGTTGCCGAAATCGGCCACCACACGGCAACCTTTTTGGCGCAGGCGCCTGACGGCAGCGTGGATCTCCTGGCTGTCGCCCACGGTGCCGCCAGGGCTGTCGATACGCAGCAGCAGGGCCGGGCATTCCCGTTTGCCCACCTCCTCAAGGGCCTTGAGCACCCGGGTGCGGGTGCCGCCACTGATGGGACCCTCAATGGCGATGCGCGCCAGGGTTTTGCGGGTCTTGCGGCGCCAGGGCCAGAGCATCAGCATCACGTTCGATCGCAGGATCCTAAAAAGGTGGGCCGGTTGCGACGGCCAGGAGGGCTCCGCGCGGTTCACCAACCCCCCCAGGTTCCGATGACGCCAGCCATTCGTTGGCTTCTGATGTTGCTGCCCTTTGCCCTCTGGGGAACGGCGATGGCGGCGATGACACCGTTGTTGGCTGGGGCCCAACCCCTGATGGTGGCCGCCCTACGTCTGTTGCCCGCCGGCGTCGTGTTGCTGGCTGTGGCCGTTGCCCTGGGTCGGCCCCTGGCCGTGGACGCCCAAGACTGGCCCTGGCTGTTGTTGTTCGCCGCCGTTGACGCCACCCTCTTCCAGGGGCTGCTGGCCATGGGCCTTGGCCGCAGTGGAGCCGGCCTGGGATCGGTTCTGATCGACTCCCAGCCCTTGTTGGTGGCCCTGCTGGCCCGTGCCCTTTTTGGTGAGGCCATCAACCCGGTGGGTTGGGTTGGCCTGTTGCTCGGTGTGCTGGGCATTCTCTGCCTGGGGTTGCCCGCCGACCTGCTGCGCCATTGGTGGCTGGAGGGTCCCCAGGTCAGTGATCTCCAGGCCTGGAGCCACGGAGAGCTCTGGATGCTGGGGGCGGCGGCGGCCATGGCGGTGGGTACGGTTCTTTGCCGCTTCGCCACAAAGCACAGCGATGCCTTGGTTGTGACGGGCTGGCACATGCTGCTGGGCGGCCTGCCCCTGGTGCTGGGGGCGGCTTGGATGGCCCAGGCCCCAGCCAGCGATGGCGGCGCCAGTACCGCCACGGCCCTGGCGCTCTGGCCCCAATGGACGGCCAGCCAATGGGGGCTTATGGCCTATGCGTCGCTGCTGGGCAGTGCCCTTGCCTACGGCCTTTTTTTCTGGTTTGCCAGCCAGGGTGATCTCACCGGCTTCACGGCCCTTACCTTCTTGACGCCGGTGTTCGCCTTGTTGAGTGGACTGCTTTTTCTGGAAGAAAGCCTGCGGCCGTTGCAGTGGCTGGGGGCCCTGTTGGCGCTCCTGTCCGTGCTCTTGATTCACCAGCGCCAGGCCCTATGGCTAGGCCGCTGGTCCAACGTCTCATCAGAGGAGATGTCTTGAAGGTTCATCCCCTCCGCCCCGGCCCCTGGCTGCTGCTGACCCTTGGGCTGGGAGTGCTGATTTTCTTTTGGCAGTTGGGCGCCACCGGTTTGGTGGATGAAACCCCTCCCCTGTTCGCCGCAGCGGCGCGGGCCATGGCCGAAACAGGGGATTGGCTCATTCCCCGGGTTAATGGATTGCCCCGTTACGACAAACCACCCCTGGTGTATTGGCTGATGGGGCTGATTTATGGCCTGCCGGCCCAGATGACCTGGAATCCGCTGGGCACCTGGGCGGCCCGCTTCCCCTCCGCCCTCGGCGCGGTGCTAGTGATGCTGGCCCTCTGTGACACCCTGCTGCGCTGGCCCCAACCAGCCTTGGCCCCAACCCCATCAAAAGCGCCCACCGGGCCGGCTGATGCCCTCGGGGCCGCCCTGGCCTTTGGCCTTTCACCCCTTGCCCTGTTGTGGGGCCGTACGGCCGTCAGTGATTCCCTCTTCGCAGCCAACTTGACCCTGGCCCTGTTGCTGGGCTGGCGCAGTTATGCCTCAGCGGGTCGGCATTGGTGGTGGTCCTGGTTGTTGCTGGGCCTGGCGGTACTGACCAAAGGACCGGTGGCGGTTGTGCTGGCGGCGCTCACCTGGCTGGCCTTTGCCTGGTTCCAGGCCGATCCGTTGGGGGTTCTACGCAGCCTCCGACCCCTGCGGGGCCTGGCGCTGACCACCTTGGTGGCGCTGCCTTGGTATGCCCTGGCGCTGGTGCATGAGGGAGAGCCCTATTGGCGCAGTTTCTTCGGGTATCACAACTTCCAGCGATTTGCCGGGGTTGTGAATAACCATCTCCAACCCTGGTGGTTTTTCGCACCGGTGCTGGTGGTGGCGAGTCTGCCGGCGACGCCGCTGTTACTGCTGGGCCTGGGCCGCACTTTGGGGACGCTGCCCTGGTTAGGGATATGGTCAGACAGGGTCGGTTTGCAGCCGTCGCCGCCCACTTCCCTGGCCCGTTTTGCCACCTGCTGGCTGCTGGCCGTCCTGCTGTTCTTCAGCATCGCCGCCACCAAGCTACCGAGCTACTGGTTGCCGGCGACCCCAGCGGCCGCCCTACTGATAGCCCTGGTGGCCGCGGCCCAACCAGACAGGGCGCTGCGCTGGGCCTGGGGACTCACCTTGGGCATGACTATGTTTTTGGGAGTTGGCTTCCTAGCCGCGCCCCGCTGGCTGCCCCTGATTCGGGATCCGGAGTTACCCGCCCTGGCCCCCGAATTGCTGCGGTCGGGTCTGTTGCCCCTAGCAGCCTTCCTCTGGCTGCTGGCAGCCGTACTTGGCCTTTGGAAGGGCCTTTGGAAGGGCAAGTTGCAGGGCCAGCAGCAGGCCTCCTGGCGGCTGCTGGCCCTGCAGGCGCCCCTGGTGTTGTTTGTGCCTCTGGTGCTGGTTCCCGCCTGGAGCCTGGGGGATCGCTTGCGGGGCCTGCCGGTACGCCAGATGGCGGCGGCTGTCCGGCGCCAAAGCCCCCCGGCTGAACCGCTGGCAATGGTGGGTATTCTCAAGCCCTCGATGCATTACTACAGCCGCCGGCTGGTGATCTACGAGGGAGTCAGGCCCCGGGCGCTCGTCAACCTGGCCGATCGCCTCCGTTACGAGCGTCGTCGGGGCCAAACTCCCACTACCCCAGACCAGCAGCCCAGCGTTCTGGTAGTCATCGACCGGGCCACGGCCGCAGCTCCCCATTGGCAAGGTCTGAAGGTGCAGGAGTTGGGGCGGGCCGGGCTCTATCGGCTGTGGCGAGTCGATCGTCTCAGCCTGGAGCAGCGGGCGGACGCACTGCGCGCCGACGGAGTGGCACTCACCTGGCGGGCTCCGGTGCCGGAGCGATATTGATTCAGCCCCGCCAAGGCTTTCACCTAAAGGCTTCAGACAGCAATGGTTTGGAGCGTCAGCTCGGCATAAAGCTTTTCAAGGGCGTCAATGTTGCGCTCTAGTGTGTATCGCTCTTGAACCCTGGCCCGGGCCCGTAGCCCCAGTTCGGCGGTCAGCACCGGTTGGTCCCGCAAGACGGGTAACAGGGTGCGCAGTTGGGTGGTGACGCCCTGGGTGCTGATCACGATGCCGGCACCCCCCTGCAGCACTTCGCCGTCGGCACCCGCATCGGTGGCGACGCAGGCGGTACCGGTGGCCATGGCCTCCAGCAGGGCCAAGGAGAGCCCCTCCACCAGGGAGGGCAGCAAAAAGACTTCGGCTAGCTGCAGCAGGGCGACCCGCCGGGGCAGGC
>JBILDB010000269.1:0-3814 GCA_044352805.1 Cyanobium sp. | reverse complement strand
GACCGGGGGTGGGTGGAGCGGCTGCAGAAGATGATTCAGCCGCTGGTGCGCAGCGAGGCCCTGCGGCTGTGGGATGACTCCCAGATTCCAGCGGGGGCGAAGTGGAAAGTTGAGATCGAAAAGGCCCTCGCCAGCGCCAAGGTGGCCCTGCTGCTGGTGAGCGACGACTTTCTGGCCTCCGAATTCGTGATCAACAAGGAGCTGCCGCCGCTGCTGCGGGCTGCCGAGGCGGAAGGCCTTTGCATCCTCTGGGTATGTCTTGGCCCTTGTTTCTACGAAGCCACCCCCATTCACGAATACCAGGCGGTGCTGCCTCCCGGAGAGCCCCTTGAAGCGATGGGTCCGGTGCAGCAGAAGATGGCGCTCAAGTCCATCGCCGGGGCTATCCGCGATGCGCTTACTTCTGAGGTTGCCCCGGCCCAGGATCCGGCCCAAGCTCGACCACGGCCCGTTCCTGCGCTTTCGCCTGCCCCATCTGTCACAGCCCGGCCGGCTGCGATCGATTCCTCACGGCTGCAGCCCTTCGCCACCAGCACCTGTCTGTTGCGCCAGGAAGGCGGTCGCTGGCGAGTGGATCGCCGTCCCCTTCAGGTGGAGGGCTACCGGGAGGCACTGGGCCAGGGCGCGGCCCTCACCATGGTGAAAATCCCGGCCGGCACATTTCTGATGGGCTCCCCCGAGGACGAACCGGCGAGATCAGTCGCTGAAGGCCCCCAGCACGTCGTGACGCTTGACTCGTTCTTCATGGCGCAGACACCGATCACCCAGGCCCAGTGGAAGGTGGTGGCGGATTGGGAAAAGGTGGAGCGCGACCTGGTTTCCGATCCCTCCGATTTCAAGGGAGCGAACCGTCCGGTGGAGCGGGTGTGCTGGTTTGATGCGCAGGAGTTCTGTCGCCGTCTGAGCCAGCGCACGGGCCAGCGCTACGGGCTGCCGTGCGAGGCCCAGTGGGAATACGCCTGCCGCGCCGGCAGCACCACGCCATTCTGGTTTGGAGAAACGCTTACCACCGAGCTGTCTAATCACGATGGCAATCACACCTACTACAGCCATTTCCCCTACGGCCCCTACGGCCTTGGCTCCAAGGGCATTTATCGAAAGCAGACTACGGAGGTAGCCATCTTCCCGGCCAATGGCTGGGGCCTCCATGACATGCACGGTAATGTGTGGGAGTGGTGCGAAGACCACGCTCATGACAATTACAACAGCGCCCCTGGCGATGACCAACCCTGGCTGATACCTGCTGCCACTGATTATGAACCAAGGCTGCTGCGCGGCGGCTCATGGCAGGACCCCCCGATGTACTGTCGTTCGGCCTTTCGCAACCTCGGCGGCCGGAAGGCACCAGGCCTCAACTTCGGTTTCCGCGTGGTCTGCCTCCCCCAGGGCCCTTCCCTTAACCCTTAATTCCTTAATCCCTCAACACTCTGGTGTTTTTAAACCCTGGCTGTTGGCCTGCAGCTCTTGCCAATTATTGTTGGCGCCGCAGATGCCCGGTGTTTGTTGTATCTCTCCCTTGGCCGCCCATGCTCACTTTGCTTCGCTCGCTCAGCCTCACCCGGGTCCAGTCCGTAGAGGCATCTGCCACCAATCAGGCGGTAAATACCAGTACACGCACCAGGCATCAACCGTGGTCCATCTGGCCGGCGATTGGCGGCCAGGTATCAGGCCTGGATCAGCTCCTCCACCATCCCCGCTTCCTGGCCGGCGGCGGCAAGGCCTTTGTCCATGGTGGCGAGTGACCCCCTGACGCGACGGCATACGGCCAGGTGGAGGGCATCACCGGCCCGCAATGGCGCAGCGCTGGCATCGCAGAGCTTGGGCGGCTGCTTCGAAATCAGCTGCCTCCAGCGGCACCAGCTCCAGCCGCAGGCTGCGAAATTTGTCAAACAAGGCCTGGACCCTTGGGGTTCCGGGCTCCCGGATCAGCAGGGGCACCAGCAGCGAGGTATCTAGGTAGCAAGCCATCAATAGCGGCCAGCGCGGCGCAGCTCAGCCATGAAGCTGCCGGCATCCGGCCCTTCATGCATCGGTTGGGCGTTGGTGAACCGGAACAGCTCCTGCAGATCGAATCCGTCGCCAACGCGAGCTGGTTCGGCCACGATTCTGGCGATGGCGATCCCTCGCAGTGTGATGACCACCTCTTCGCCGGCCTCCACCTGGGCCAGTACTGCAGAAAACCGGGACTTGGCGGCAGCCACGCTGATTCGGTGCATCAGGGGGGCCTGAAGAGTTGGTCAGATGACCAGGATAAGCACCGCACGACCAGGCCTGGCCTGGCCTTGCTGATTACGCCAAGTCGCGCAGACAAACGTCCGGTGCTGCCTGCTGGTGCTGATTCACATAATCCCGCCATGCAGCACTACCCCGGCATCATTAGTCCTCACCTGGTGCCCTACCCTCGCCACCACAATCCCGCCGCACCGGAACGGCGCCCGCCTGGCGGCACGCGATGACCCCTCCTATCCAACGCGATCAGCTGTTCATCAGCTACAGCCATGTCGATCGGGACTGGGTGGAGCGGCTGCAGAAGATGATTCGGCCGCTGGTGCGCAGCCATGGTCTACGCCTTTGGGACGACTCCCAGATCCAACCCGGGGACAAGTGGAGGCAAGAGATCGAAATGGCGCTGGCTGCGGCGAAGGTGGCGCTGCTGCTGGTGAGCTCGGATTTCCTGGCCTCTGAGTTTGTGACCAACTCGGAATTGCCGCAGCTGCTGACGGCGGCAGAGCAGGAAGGTCTGTGCATCCTCTGGGTGCCCCTGCGGCCCAGCCTTGTCAGGCGCACGCCGATCGATGCGTATCAGGCTCTACTGGATCCGGCCCGGCCTCTTGCGCGCATGGACCCTGTGGAACAGGAGGAGGCGCTGGTGGAGATCGCCCTGGCTATCGAGAAGGCGCTCGCACCCCGCCAGGATTCTCCACCTGCAGCAGCGAAAACACAGGGCGACAGTGCCGGAATACCTCGGCAGGCTGCTGCCCCCAGTAGCGGGTCATCGGTTCTTGCCAGCGCTGATCGGCAGGCCGTTGCAGCGGCCCGTTCAGAGGCGGTCCAGGCCGAGGCGGCCAAGCCCGAGGTAGCCCAGCCCGAGGGGGCCGAGCCAACTGCCGCCCCCGTTCCCCTGCAGCGCTTCGCCACCAGCACCTGCCTGTTGCGCCAGGAGGGCGGCCGCTGGAGCATGGAGCGCCGATCGCTGCAGGTGGAGGGCTACCGGGAGGAGTTGGGCGAGGGTGTGGCCCTCACCATGCTGAAAATCCCGGCCGGCAGCTTTCTGATGGGCTCACCTGAGGTCGAGCCGGAGCGTTTGGAGCGTGAAGGCCCCCAGCACGAGGTGACGCTGGGCTCTTTCTTCATGGCCCAGACACCGATCACCCAGGCCCAGTGGCGGGCGGTGGCGGGTTGGCAGAAGCTGGAGCGCGACCTGGATCTCGATCCTTCAAATTTCAAGGGTGCAAACCGCCCGGTGGAGATGGTGAGCTGGTTTGATGCGCTGGAGTTCTGCTGCCGGCTGAGCCAGCGCACGGGTCAGCGTTACGGACTGCCGAGCGAAGCCCAGTGGGAATACGCCTGCCGTGCCGGCAGCACCACGCCGTTTCATTTCGGGGCCACGCTGACGCCAGATCTGGCCAACTACAACGGCAATCACGTTTATGGAAATGGTACCAAGGGCACTTATCGCGAGCAGATTGTTGAGGTGGCCAGCTTTGCGGCCAATGGCTGGGGCCTGCACGATATGCACGGCAATGTGTGGGAGTGGTGCGAAGACCATTGGCATGACAGTTACAACTTCGCCCCTGGTGATGACCAACCCTGG
>JBILDB010000037.1:0-12297 GCA_044352805.1 Cyanobium sp. | reverse complement strand
AGGATGTGGGCCTGGCTGACCCCCAGGCGATGGTGGTAGTGGCTGCCTGCGCCAGTTGCTTTGATCGGGTGGGCCTGCCCGAAGGTCTTTATGCCCTGGCCCAAGCGGCGCTTTACCTGGCGGGGACTGAGAAAAGCAACAGCACCATGGGGATCTTCTCGGCCCTTGAGGCCGTGCGGCGAACCAACAAACAAGGGGTCCCTTCCCACCTGAGGGATGCCCATCGGGACGGCAAAGCCTTCGGTGACGGACTCGGCTACCGCTATCCCCACGCCTATGCGGACCACTGGGTCGCCCAGCAGTACCTGCCAACGGACCTGCAGGGCGAACTCTTCTGGCAACCCGGAACCCTCGGTTGGGAGGGAGAACGGCGCCAACGGCTCCAGGAACGCCGGGCAGCCCAGCTGGCGGCTGTCGATGAATTGGCCGGTGAAAGCAGCGACCATTTCAGCAGCAGTCCCCATGACCCCCAGCTGGAACGCTGGTTACAGCGCCAGTGCGCCACCGAGGGTGAGCGGCTAGATCGGCTGCGCCAACAGCTGTGGCTTGGGGCCCGAATCGACAGACTGGATCGGGTGCTGGTGCTGGAGAGTCGCTCCCTACTCTGGGCCCTCGACCCGCTTCTATCGGCCAGCGAGGGGGAAGTAGTGATTGCTCTCGCGGCCGATGCGGACCGACAACGGCTGGAGGCCCAAGTGCAACTGCTTGATGACCTGCGACGCCCCCGCTTGCTATCGGCGGCCCCAGGGAACCCCGAGAGCCTGCAAGAGCTGGCGAAAGCAGGGATGGCCTTTGAGTGGTTCGTGGCCCGCCAGCCCCTAGCCGGCCAACCGCTAATGCGCCGGCGCGCCTGGTTGAAGCAGATCCACGCCCTGGCAGCCCCCAGGGCTGAATTACGGCTGTTGTTGAGTCAACCCCTGCTGGGGCCTCTGGGCTGCCTGCAGCAATCCTGGGCCGCCAGCGCTAGCCAGCGGCCCAGTGCCGCACACCCCCCAGCCCAGCCAATCCCGCCGCCACAGTCCACCGATCTGTTGGCGGCCGTACTGCCCCTTGAGCAACGCTGGCTTGAGCACCAGGCCCAGGAGCATGACCAGTGGAGCGTGGATTTGGAGGCGATGGGCTGGTCGGTCCAGGCGCGTTCTTGGGAGGAACGGCTCAGTTGGCGGCTTGAGCCTCCCCTGCTGCGGCGCTGGTTCGCCCCAGGGGCTGCCTATCGCACCTACCTGGAGCAACAGCTCGAACCCACGGCGACGGCTGCCCTGGAAGCCCTGTTCCGCAGTGCGCCTGGGGCTGCAGGGCCCCAACGCCTGCGTCACACGCTTGTGATCGCCCAAGGGCATTAAGCCGTTGTATCAAACAACAAAAAACCGGCATAAAAAAGCCCCAGGAATTCCTGGGGCAGGCATCGGCAAGGATTGACGATGGACTGGGCAGGGGCTCACCAGAGGCCGCGAATCGGTTCTACGGGAGCCGGTGCAGGCTCAGGACGCATGGCCACGGGCTCGGAAACTTGGTTGGCCTGGATGCAGGCGGGCAGGAATACGTACCAGGAGAGCAAGGATGTGCACTGGGCGGTGCCGGGCTTGCAACGGCCTTCGGCGCAAATATTTTGGGCGCCGGTGTAGGTGTTACAAAAATCCGCCAGACGGAAATCGGTGGGCAGGGATGAAAGGATTCCGAAGGCAGACAGCTTGCCATCGGCAGCGTCAGCGATGATGGCAGAACGGAGCGCCTGAACCGCGTAGGTGTTCATGCTCCAGTAGGGGAAATAACTGGCGGTGGCGTTCTTCAGGAATTTGACGCCAGCATCTGAATAGAGGAACTTGGAAACCGCAACAACGTCGACGTCATAGTTCTTCTTAAAGCCTTCGCGCACCTCGGTGGCAGACCAGCCAGAACGCTTGATGCCACCGGCAAGGCCCCGATCAGTAATGCTGCCATCTTTGACGAATGTAGCGAAAGCAGACTGGGGCGTAGACCAAGTGGCCGCGCCGGTGTTCCAGCGGACCGGGTAAGCGGCAGCCTGAACGGAGAGGGGGAGAGCTGCGGCGGTGACGGCCGTTCCCAGGAGGAGACCAGCAAGCAGGCGCTTGGACACGGTGAATCAAAAGGGACTTCGAAGTCAATCTACCGAAAAGATGGCCAATCCACCTAACTGATCGTCAAGTTGTCCTTCTGCACACCCTTGCCATCCATGCATCGAGACCACCAGATCGAGCCGACGACCCAGCACCACCGCCGCGCCCAATGGGCGAAGGCCGTTTCCCAGCAAAGGATTCCTATTGAGACCCGGACTAAGACAGGCCAAGATCATTGAGAATCTGGTCGGCCATGGTTTCGGCGGTGACTTTGCGATAAATGTATTCAAGAACACCTTTTTCGTCGACAACAAAGGTGTGGCGCATCATGCCCATGTATTCCTTGCCCATAAATTTCTTCAATCCATAGCTTTCAAAATCACTGGCCACTGGGCAGGGCTCGGCGTCGGTGAGCAGGGTGAAGGGAAGCTCGTACTTCTTGATGAACTTGCCGTGGCTCACCGCCGGATCCTTGCTGATGCCGAGGACCTTGATGCCATGGGCTTGAAAGCGGTCCCATCGATCACGAAAATTGCAGGCTTCCTTGGTGCAGCCCGGCGTATCGTCCTTGGGATAGAAATAAATCACGACTTTCTTGCCTTTGAAGTCCGCCAGAGACACGGGCGCACCGGACTGATCGGGCAGGGTGAAAGCAGGGGCGGGATCACCGACAGCGAGAGACATGGCCTGGGCATTGGCTGGCGATCCAACCTAGGAAGGGCTGGTGCCACCCCGGCGGCGGCCCACTCCTGGCTCCGGGAGGGGCCTCAGGGCGGCCAGAGCCGCAAGACAAAGGTCGGGTTCATGCTCAAGGGGGATCCCCCACCGGGCCAGGAATGGGCCGATCAGTGGCTTGATGATGGGTGCGTCCCCACCCGTCAGCACCAAACGGAGACCGTCCTGCTCACACTCCATGGTGGCGGCCACAATGGCCGCCGCCAGACCCTTGCTGACACCAACCAACATCGCTTCCTGGGTTTCCAGGGGCCAGGGTTGCTGACCGCCGCGGCTCAAGGCCCCAAAGCCCCGGCCAGGTACCACCAAGGTGTCAGGCAACCCGGCGGTACCCGCCGCCATAGCCTGCCACTGCAGCGTTAGGCCAGCCAGCAGGCGTCCGCCGATAAAACGGCCCGATCGGTCTATCCGGTTCAAACTGAGCACCGTGCCCGCATCAACCACCAGCAAGGGTCCAGACCATCGTCGCCAGGCCCACCAACTGGCCAGGGCCCGATCAATGCCAAGCCAGGGGGGCACCCCGTCCAGGGGGACCTCCGATAGGGCCAACCGAGCAGTTACGGAGAGGCCAGCGGTTTCAGGCACCGTACCCACCGCCGCCCACGCCACGGGGGCGACTGCGGCGGGTAGGGATTCGGAGGGGGGAGGGGTCTCCCAACTGATCAGGGCTCCAGGATTTCGGGGGTCAGGGGTCGCCCAATGCCAGCGGCTGTTGCCGATCACGAGCCAGCGGACCTGGCCCCCATCCACTTCAGATTCCCTCTCCCAACAATCCTGGCAGATGGATGCCGCATTCCTGATGCAAGCCGCCGAAACGGGTGGCCCGGCCGGTCAGGGTGCCATCTTCTGGACCACTGGAATGCCAGTCACCAACCGTAGAATAGCCCTGCTCAAAAAGCGGATGCTGGGGTAGATCGTTTTCTTGCATATAATAATAAATATCTTGCTTTGTCCAAGATAACAGAGGCCGCAGAGACCAAAGCCCCCGTACCGAATCCAAGGGGGACATGCCGCGACGGTGATCGGTTTGACCACCGCGTACACCACTGGCCCAGCAATGCACATCGAGATCGTGGAAGGCACGATCGAGGGGATGGACCTTGCGGATTTGGTTGTAGAGCTGCCGATCTTCAGCCTCGCTGGATTCCCAAAGACGACCGTGGATCGCCTCCATCCGGGCCGGCGAAATATCGGACTGGACTATCCGCAGATCAAGGGGCAGTCGCTGCAACAATTGCTCAGCATAGCGATAAGTCTCAGGGGGAAGATAACCCGTATCCACCCAAATTACTGGAATTTTGACCCCACCAAGGCTTTGGGACAACTGGCTCAGTTGATGCAGCAACACTGCCGACTGAATGCCAAAGCTGGTGGTCAGCGCGAAGTGTTCACCAAAGGTGTCCCAACCCCAGCGCAATCGAGCCACCGAATCACGGGATTCCAGCCAGCTACGGGATTGATCGGGATCCAGGGGCTGGCCGGCGCGATCGCCAGCTTGGGCCAAGGAGTTTCCCACCGCAGCAGAATTACCGGAGATCGCAGGGATCGTCAAGGCTGGGATCGTCAAGGCTGGTACTGCCACGCCATCATCATGCCGTCCCGGCGACCCCAGGTAGGTTCTTGATGATGCAGCAGCCTTGGAGCCAAGACGCCGGTACCGGCCCATCCCAAAAGGGAGTTGGAGTAGATCCGATTGTGATCGCCGGAGGAGGCTTCGGGGGCCTTTACACCGCCCTGGCCCTTGCCGAACAACCAGACCATCCTCCCCTGTTGCTGATCGAACCCAACGACCACTTTCTTTTCCTGCCCCTGCTCTACGAGTTACTGAGTGGTGAGTTGCGCCGCTGGCAGATCGCCCCCAGCTATCAATCCCTGCTTGCCGGCAAGGGCATCGGCTGGCTCAAAGACAAGGTGGAGCGAATCGATACGAACAACCGCCAGGTCCACACGGCTCAGGGCCATAAGTTGGGCTACAGCCGCCTTGTGCTTGCCACCGGTGCCAGTAGCGATGCCTTCGGTGTTCCCGGGGTCAAGGAGCATGCCTTTGGCTTCCGCACCCTTGCCGATGTCGAACGCCTGCAGGCACTGGTGCGCAGCCTGCGCAACGGCCCCTTGAGGGGCCAACGGCTAGCGATCGTGGGGGGTGGCCCCGGCGGCGTGGAGCTGGCCTGCAAGTTGGCCGACATGCTTGGGGATCGGGCCGGCATTGAGCTGATCGAGCAGGGAGCTTCCCTGCTGAGCGAATCCCGCGCTTTCAACCGGGAGCAGGGGCAACTGGCCCTACAACGTCGCGGGGTACGGATTCGCTGCGGCACCAGAGTGCTGGCCGTAAAGGGAGGGCATCTGGAATTGGCCCCTGGCGGCAGCGGGCCCGAAGTGCATTCCCCTGAAACCCTGGCGGTCGCCGCTGTGATCTGGACGGCCGGCCTGCGCTGCCAGCCACCGGGGCTACTGCCAGCAGCCGCCTGCGACAACCGCGGCCGCCTGCTCTGTAGCTCCGACCTGCGACTTCAAAATCACGCCGACATCTTTGTTGTCGGCGACCTTGCCCGAATCCAGGACGCCCCCGGGAACGCTCCCCAGGAGCCTGTCCCTGAAGCCCCCACCACCGCCCAGGTGGCTTTCCAGGCGGCCCGTGTGTTAGCCGCCAACATTGGCCACTCCCTGGCTGGGGAAACCCTGGAAACCTTCGCCTGGAAAGACCTCGGGGAAATGCTCTCCCTGGGGGTGGGGGAGGCAAGCCTCACCGGAGCCGGCTTCACCCTGGCTGGTCCGGGGGCCTATCAGCTCCGGCGGCTGGCCTATTTGGCCCGGTTACCCGGCCTACCCCTGCAGATTCGGGTGGCGGCTAGTTGGTTGGCTGGCAACGGCGGCACCGGGACAAAACCTTGAAGCAAAGTGTCCTGGTGGGCCGAACGGCCGGACTACGCCCCAGTGAAAGGCGGCGTCTTGAGCAAATCTGCCATCGGCGCCATCCCTGCGATTCGCTCGCAGACGAACTCACCCTGCACCGTCTAGCGGCGCTCTGCCTGAGGCTGGAAACCCCCCTCACCCTGGCGGTGGATGACCGTGGGGTCTGTCGTTTTCTATGGGTTGGGGAGCTCGACGCACCAACGCCCTCCGAGCCCCTGGCAGCTTCGGGTCGTCGCCGCGAGGGGCCCCATCGCCTCATCACCTGCGCAGGCACCGCCCGCCATCCCCTGCTCCATCCAGGCGAGCGCGAAGGCCTGATGGGGTTGGATCTGAAGCCCACCAGCTGGTTACGGTTCGGGCCCAGCCCCGGCGCCGGTGGTCGCTGGCCGGCCAGCCTCAGCGTTCCGGCCTCGCTGGGGGCCAGTGCCTGGTCCTGTCTGCGCGAAGACGACCTGACCAGCCTCTGCGCCCTAGATCCGCAGGCAGTGGCTCCAGATCAGGACCCTGAAGAGCGGGTCGGTAGCCGGGAAACCCGCGACGAGGGCGCTCGTGACAGGGTTTTCATCCTGAGCCTGGGCGACGGCGGCCAGGACTCGGAGCGACGATTGGCCGAGATGCAAGGGTTAGTGAGCAGTGCCGGCGGCCTCGTACTCGGCAGTGTGCGCCAGAGGCCTAGTCGCCAAAACGGCCCAAACCTATGGGGGGACGGCAAATTGCGGGAGGCTGCTCTAGAAGCCCGAAGAGTCGGAGCCAACTTGGTGGTCACTGACCGGGAACTCAGTCCACTGCAGGCACGCCATCTTGAACGAGTTTTAGACCTTCCTGTCAGCGACCGCAGCGAACTAATTCTCGACATCTTTGCCCAACGGGCCGCCAGCGCCGCAGGTCGTCTGCAGGTGGAATTGGCCCAACTGCGCTATCGCCTGCCCCGGCTCACCGGTCGGGGTCTCAGCCTCTCCCGCCAGGGGGGCGGCATCGGCACCCGGGGGCCCGGTGAAACCCAATTGGAAAAGGATCGCCGCGCCATCGCCCGCCGGCTGGAGCGACTGCAACGGGATGTCCAACGGTTGGGGGAGCATCGAACCCGCCTCAGACAGCAACGCTCAGAAAGGAAACGGCTGGCCCTGGTGGGCTACACCAACGCTGGCAAGAGCTCCCTGCTCAACGCTCTCAGCGGCGCCCCGGCCGGCCAGGGGGTCCTGGCTGCGGACCAGCTCTTCGCCACCCTGGATCCGACCACCCGGCGCCTGCATCTAGGCGGTGCCGGCGAAGGGGCCCAGGAAATCCTGATTACCGACACGGTTGGTTTCATCGAGGATCTGCCACCGGCCCTGTTGGAAGCCTTCCGCTCCACCGTGGAGGAGGCGCTGGAGGCCGATGGTCTGCTGATCGTCGTGGACCTGGGAGATCCGGCCTGGCCCGAGCAACTGCAAGCAGTCCAGGCCATCATGAATCGCTTGGGAGCCGATCGACCCCGGCTGGTGATCGGCAACCAGATAGACCGCTGCCCCAGCACCGAGCTGGAGCGGGCCCAGGCCCTGGTCCCGGACATGCTGTTCGTTTCGGCCACCTCGAGTTTGGGTTTGCAACATCTCTGCCAGCGACTGCAGGCATGGCCCCCGGCCTGCCCGGCCCTGGCGGAGGCGCCATGCCAACATTCAGATGTCTTTTCCCCTGAGGCCATGGCCCTTCAGCTCGGCGATACCGTTCCCGATTTCACCCAGGATTCCCAGCTGGGTCCGATCAATCTTTACGATTTCGCCGATGACCACTGGGTGGTGCTGTTCTCCCATCCCGCTGATTACACACCGGTCTGCACGACCGAACTGGGTGAGGTGGCCCGCCTGCGTCCGGAATGGGAAAAACGCAACGTCAAGACCATCGCCCTAAGCGTTGACTCGGCTGAGAGTCATAAAGGCTGGATCTGTGATATCAATGAGATCCAAAAAACAAGCGTTGACTATCCGATACTTGCCGATCTCGACAAGCGGGTCAGCGATTTGTACGGCATGATCCACCCCAATTCTCTCAACAACCTGACGGTGCGATCGGTGTTCATCATCGATCCCAACAAAAAGCTTCGTCTCCAGATCACCTATCCCGCCAGCACAGGCCGGAATTTCGATGAGATTCTGAGGGTTATCGATTCGCTGCAACTCACCGACAACCACCAGGTGGCCACCCCCGTCAATTGGAAAGATGGACAAGATTGCGTAGTCGTCCCCTCCATACCGACCGAAGAGGCCAGGGCCAAGTTCCCCAAAGGGGTCACCGAGATTCGTCCCTACCTGCGCATGACCCCCCAGCCGAATCGTTGAACCAGGTCGAAGGCCGTGGCCACCGACCGATGCCGTGATGGGGACCCCAAACGCATGACGCAAAGGTGGCCGTGGCCTCATCCAGACCCCCAGGCGCTGAAAAGGGCCTGACGCCATAGACAGCATGAGGGTTCTTGGTCTGATGAGCGGCACCAGTGCCGATGGCGTCGATGCTGTTTTGGCGGAATTTTCAGGCCGCCCCGACCGCCCCCAGTGGCGCATCCTGGCTTCGGCCGCCACCCCCTACGCCCCAGATCTACGGCGCAGCCTGGTGGCAATCGGTCAGGGTAAGCCCCTTGCAGCCGCCAACCTGCTGGATCTCTCTGAAGCGGTCACCGAAACGCAAGCGCAAGCGGCCCGGGCCTGTGACCCTGGGGGGGAGAGCCAACTGGTGGGATGTCACGGCCAAACCATTTGGCACCGCCCGCCAACGGCCCAACGGCGTGGCCTCAGCTGGCAATTGCTGCAAGGTCCGCTGCTCGCCGAACTGCTGGGTCGGCCGGTGGTCTTTGATTTCCGCAGTGCCGATCTGGCCCTAGGGGGCGAGGGTGCTCCCCTTGTGCCTGCCGCTGATGCGGCCTTGGTTGGGGGCATCGGCGGCTGGCGTGCCTTGCTGAACCTTGGCGGTATCGCCAATCTCACCCTGCTGCCTCCCGGAGTCGGACCTGAACGGCGCAAACCTGTGCTGGGCTGGGATTGTGGCCCCGCAAATACCCTGATTGACCTGGCGGTGCAACGCTTCAGCCAGGGGCAGCTCAGCTTCGATGACCAAGGGGCCTGGGCACTGGGCGGCCAGGTCAACGAAGCGTTGATTCAGCAATGGCTACAGGAGCCTTACTTCCTGAAGCGACCGCCCAAATCCACCGGCCGTGAGTTATTTGGCGCCCCCGACCTGGACCAGCGGCTCCGCCAATTGGTCGAGCAGGGCTCCCGGGACCCCGCCGACGCCCTAGCCAGCCTCACGGCCTTGACGGCAGCAGTCGTTGCCCAGGATCTTGAGCGGGGCCCTCGCCCCCTGGAACTCTTGGTTGCCGGCGGCGGCGCCCGCAACCGCATGCTGATGGACCAGCTACGACGCCGCTGCCGCGGCCTGGCCGTACGCCCCTTGGCCGACCTGGGCATCGGCGACTCCCAGCGGGAAGCCTTGGCCTTCGCCCTATTGGCCTGGTGGCACCAGCAGGGCCATGCCGGTTCCCTGCCCTCGGTGACCGGCGCCCGTAAAGCTGCGGTTCTAGGTCTCTGGGCCCAGCACCAGAGTTAGCAGCGGTAAGGTCCTCCATCCCTTGAACGTCGCCTAACTCCTTCTTGGGGTTGAGGTACTTGAGTTTAGGTACTTGATCAGCCTTGGGTGCGGGGTAAGCGCAGGCGGCGAGGGACCCCTTTGAGGCGACGAGCGCCCATTCGTTGCTGGCGTTCGAGGATCTCGCGAAAGCGGGCGCTGCCGGTGGCGGCCTCCTGACCTTGCTGCTGTTCGATACGGTCCAGACCTTGCTGGATCAGGACCTTGGCCATGTTGCTGACGGTCCGCGACTCCGCCTCCGCCAAGTTGGACAACCTTTCACAGACGTCTTCAGGGAGCACCACCTGGATTCTGGGTGACTTGGATCGCCCGCTTGAGGAGGTCTGACGGGTGGCCACGGCTGCAGAAATCTGGCTGCGGAGATCCGCAAGGTTAGGAAGAAGTGTACAGAGATCTTCAGGGATAGTATCCAGCACTATGCTTGCAGCACCGTACCGGTCCGCGCCATGGCCCGATCCACCCCTGTTCGCCCCAAGACGCCAGCGGCCACTCCGCAGGTCAAAAGCCGAGCCAGCCAACGCCGCAGTCCCGAACGCAGTGATGTGTTGGTGTCGGCAGTGATCAGTCCATACCTGCTGACGCACCTGCACCATGTTTTGCAACGGGCGGAATTTGGAGCCCAACAGGAAGGGCACCCGTCCCTGGCGGCCAATTACGCCCAGTTGCGCAAGGTTCTTTGCCTGGATGCCCGCAGCATGGAAGATGCCTCCGCCACCGGCACCGACGTGGATGATCAAGCCGCCGCAGCCTGAACCCCCCAGGGCAACCCGAAGTAGAAGATAAGGATTCATCGCCCGCGCCGCTGCCCCCTCACGATGGCCGTCAGTCCCTCCGCAACTCCATCCTCGGGCGACCCATCGCCTGGCAACGCCGCCCTCCTGTACAGCAGGATTAGTGCTGATGAGGTGTTGACCCAGGCCCTGTTCCGTCAAGCCCTCCAAGATCCCAGCGGCACGCTTGCACGCATCGTCGAGATCGGCGCCGCCCTAGGGCTGCCGGTGTCGATTCAAGAGGTGCGAGCCCACATCGCCACTCTTGACGATCTGGACACCAAACAATGGTTGCTCAAGGCCCGCGGCGGTCTTTGAGGGCAACGGCGCTCTCCCGCCCCCTAGCTCTCCAGCGGAAGAGCCCAACTCTCTTGGAGCCCCCATGGAGCGGGGTTGGGGCAGGCGGCGGTGCTGGGCTCCACCCCCTTGGGCCCAGCTGAAAAACAGCCAATAGCTCACGAGGGCCAGGCCGGCCGCCACCACAAGGGCAGCTACCTGCTCAAGGCGTTTGATCATCGGGAAGCCTGCTGTTGTCTGCCGGAAGCAGCGGCCCACCAGTCTGACGGACCGGCCTGACGCAAGGGCCCCTGGCGCCGGGGGATGATGAAGGGACTTAGGGATCCCTTTCTCCGTGCTGCGCCTCGAACGTATCGGCAAGATCTACCCCACTGGAGAGGTGCTCAAAGATGTGAGCTGGGAGGTGAAGGCCGGGGACCGCATCGGACTGGTGGGCGTAAATGGCGCAGGCAAATCCACCCAGATGCGGATCATCGCCGGACTTGAGGAGCCCAGCAGCGGCCAAGTGGTACGTAAAGGCGATCCTCGCATCGCCTATCTGCAACAGGAATTTGATGTCGATCCCCTACGGAGTGTGCGCCAGGAACTGTTTCAGGCCTTTGGGGAAGCCGCCGAGGTGCTGAACCGCATGCGTCTGGTCGAAAACGAGATGGCGACGGAGCAGGCGGCTGACGATGCCGATCTCCTGCATCGACTTATCGAAGAACTCGGTCGTCTCCAGAGCCGCTTCGAGGCCCTGCATGGCTATGAACTGGAGGCTCGCATCGACAAATTGTTGCCCACGATCGACTTCACTGTCGAGCTGGCCGAACGACCTGTCGGAGACTTCTCCGGCGGTTGGCAGATGCGTATCGCCCTGGGGAAAATTCTGCTGCAGGATCCCGACCTGCTGCTGCTGGATGAACCCACAAACCATCTTGACGTGGAAACTATTCAGTGGCTGGAGAGCTATCTGCTGGAACAGACCGTCCCCATGGTTGTCATCAGCCATGACCGCACTTTCCTCGATCGGGTCTGCAATCAGATTGTCGCCACGGAACGGGGCATCTCACGCACCTACCTGGGGAACTACAGCCAGCACCTCGAACAGAAGGAACTAGAACGGGAAGCCACCCAGGCCGCCTATGAGCGGCAGCAAAAGGAGCTGGGCACGCAACAGGCCTTTATCGACCGCTTCCGGGCCAGTGCCACCCGCAGCACCCAGGCCAAAAGCCGCGAGAAGTTACTGGACAAAGTGGAGCGTATCGAAGCTCCGATCGAAGGGACGGAGGGGCCCCGTTTCCAGTTTCCCCCGGCGCCCCGTTCCGGCCGATTGGTAGCTTCCTTAAAGGATCTCAGCCACAGCTACGACGATCGGCTGCTGTTTCTGGGCGCCAATCTGGAGGTCGAAAGGGGCGATCGCATCGCCCTAGTGGGCCCCAATGGGGCCGGTAAATCTACCTTGCTTCGGTTTGTGCTGGGCCTGGAACAACCAGAGGAGGGGGAAGGGGGAATCGGGGAACACAATGTGATTCCCGCTTACTTCGAGCAAAACCAGGCTGAGGCCCTCGATCTCAATCGGACGGTGATAGACACCCTGTTCAGCGCCGTCCCCGACTGGACCCAGACCCAGGTGCGCAGTCTTCTAGGCCGGTTTGGGCTCAGCAATGACTCTGTGTTCAAGAACGTTGGCCAGCTCAGTGGGGGGGAGAAAGCACGCCTCGCCCTTGCCCTGATGCTCGTGACTCCATGCAACCTGTTGGTCCTGGACGAGCCCACCAATCACCTCGACATTCCGGCTAAAGAGATGCTGGAAGATGCTGTGCGGGCCTACGAAGGGGCGGCCCTGGTGGTTTCCCACGACCGCTACTTCATTTCCAGGGTGGCTAACCGCATTGTCGAGCTGC
>JBILDB010000268.1:0-3818 GCA_044352805.1 Cyanobium sp. | reverse complement strand
GGGGTAACGGGGCCGGGGGCGGGGGTGGGTTGCATCAAAACTCTCGACGGGGCGGCCCAGGCCGGGAGGGATGGCCCTTACAGTACCCAGCACGATCTCCACTCTGAGAGTTCAGCTCTGTCATGGCTCAACGCACCCGCTTGGGAGACTTCCTGCGTCCCCTGAATTCCGAGTACGGCAAGGTGGTCCCGGGTTGGGGCACCACGCCGGTGATGGGCATTGCCATGCTCCTTTTCTTGGTGTTCCTGCTGGTGATCCTGCAGCTGTACAACAAGTCGCTGCTGCTGGAAGGCATCAATGTCAACTGGAACAGCGTCCTCTGAGTTCTTTCCAACCTCCCAGGATCCATGAACATCTTCGGCATCGGACTGCCCGAGATGGCGGTTATCGCCGCCATCGCTCTCTTGGTGTTCGGCCCCAAGCGCCTGCCGGAGATGGGCAAGACCCTGGGTAAAACCCTCAAGGGTTTTCAATCGGCCTCCCAGGAATTCGAAAAAGAATTCCGCCAGGCCATTGACCCCGAGGCGCCGGCCACTGTCAGTGCCACTGCCACCACCACTGCCGCCGCCACCCTGCCTGCCATGGCTGAAGCGCCGATTTCGGTGTTGCCCCCCAGCCCCGATACAGCCGCAACCGCCACGCCAGTCACGGCTACGGCTGTTACGGCAACGGCCGTTGCCGTAACACCTCTGGGCGCCAGCGTTGAGGCTGACTGAAGCCCAGCGCGGCGACCAGCCCCAACTCCCCTGCCAGCCCGTGGATCTGCAATTGCTGGTAGGGCTGGGCAACCCGGGCGAGCGCTATGACCTGACCCGCCACAACATTGGCTTTATGGCGGTAGAGCAAATGGCCCGCGCTGCCGGTGCGCCCCTCAAGTCCCAGGCCAAATTGCAGGGCTTGGGCGCGGAAATCGGCAGCGGCGCCGGCCGTCTGCGCCTGCTGATGCCCCAGACCTACATGAACGAGAGCGGCCGCAGTGTGCGCGCCACTCTCGATTGGTACCGGCTTGATACAGCGGCGATGCTGGTGCTGGTGGACGACATGGATCTGCCTTTGGGTCGCCTGCGGCTGCGCATGGCCGGTGGTGCCGGCGGCCACAACGGGCTCAAGAGCATCATCCAGCACCTGGGCAGCGACCAGTTCGCCCGGTTGCGCATCGGCATCGGCCCGCCGGCGGGCCAACCCCAGGAGCGGCGCGAGCGCACCATCGGCCATGTGCTGGGGCGCTTCAGCAGCGAAGAAAATCCTGTGGTGCAAAGGGTGCTGGACCAGGTCTGCGCCGGCATCCCCCTGATTCAGCGACTGGGGTATGAAAAAGCCGCCAACCAATTGAACAGTTTTCAGGGCGCCCAGTCGCCAAGCTGAAGCCCTTGCTTCAAAATCCGCCTAACTGCACCCTCCCTCGCTGCACCCGTAACTCGCTGCACCTTCCCTCGCCTGGAGCGTCCCTCGCTGCACCCTCCCTGGCCCCCCAAGTCTGCTGGCCCCCAAGTCCTCTCAGCCGTAAAGCGCCTGTCCTGTCGTGAGTCGCCTGCCCAGTACCACCGCCCAGCTGCGGGTCTTGCGCCAAAGCTTCAGCCCCTGCTTGCTGGAGGGGGAGGTGAGCGCCGGTGGCTTCCAGTGGACCTTCCGATGGGCCTTTGACCGGGGCGATCTCAGCGTGGAGCCGTCCCTGGGTCGGGCCCTGATCCAGGACGCCCTGTTGCGCTACCTATTGCAAGCCGATTACCAGCTGGAAGCCGGTGGGGATTATGCCTTTACGGTGCGGGCTCAGTTATGAGCAGGCTTGGGCAGGGCAGATTGGGTTCTTTCTGGCATTCAGGGTCATCCAGATAGGTCTGGGCGCTCAGAACAGTACGGATCCTCAAAGGCAGGTCCGTTCCCCTTCAGTCAGTGCGAGGTGCCATTGAGGACCGGCAGTGGGCGTATCCGATGTGGTTCGCGATCTTGCGGCCATCAGCACGGCTGGAAGCCAACTATTAAATCGTAGTGAAGCTGCTGCCCCTGTAGTGGCAGTTATATGCCTAGTTGTATCGCCACAAAGACGGAACGGTCGACCGGCTTGCTTCTCAGAGAAGTCGAGACGAAGATCAGGTGGTCGCGTGCTGCAACATCGTGACGGAGGCTGCTCAATGACTTAGCGGCAGTCTGCAAGGGAAAATCAGCTTTCTAGCATGAGCGGATCTAATTTTTGAGTTATGCTGGAAAGGCCGTAAAGGAACCCAAAGCTAAGATGAAAGCGATTTTGGATAAGTTTCTTTGGAAAATTGGGTTTTATGGTCCAATTCCCCTTGCGCCTTCGCGTGCATTTGTTGATGGGCCCTATGCTTATTGTTATGATATGGCTCGTAACCAAGCATGTTCAATTATTCTTGATGACAACGAATTTGCCATTGCTGATGGGCCTTCGTTTTATATGATGCATAGGGAAATTTACGGTGATCAGTCTTATTTATTTCGTTGCCAACGGGACACTCCCCTAATCATCGATTGTGGTTCAAATTATGGCGTTAGTATTCTTTGGTTTAAAAAAAATTATCCCAATGCCAGGATTGTAGGAGTCGAGGCGGATCCTGTTGTTTTTGACATGCTATTTCGCAATGTATCTCGACGTAACTTTTCTGATGTCAAGCTTTTGCATCGAGCTGTTTCGTCCAAGTCCGGCCATGTTCCCTTCCATTGCCTAGGGGCTGATTCCGGTCGCATACATGCAGGTAGCCCCGATGGGATCAGCTCTAATTCTGAGATCATTGATGTGCCTACGGTGTTGCTCGATGACTTGATTGGTGAGGATGAGGTCGATTTTCTGAAAATCGATATTGAAGGCGCCGAGCTTGACGTCATCAGCGGTTCCAAGAAGTTGAATCGTGTTAATCAAATGTTCATTGAGTACCATTCATTTATTGATGTGCCCCAACAGTTGTCCCGTCTGCTGTCAATACTTGAGAACAGTGGATTCCGGTATTATATTGATAAGGTTTGTTCGCCCCAAAATCCCTACCTTGAAATTACAATCAATCAGGGTATGGACTTGCAGCTGCGCATTTTTGCCACCCGAACTAATGTTTTGCAGGCCGCTGGTGTAGGCCAGCTATCTGCCTGAGACCTTATGACATAACAGCGTTATGAGATAACAGCCTTGGCTGCAGACCCGTCTCACAAGACCCGTCTCAACAGTCCAACCTTGGCAACTCCCGCCCCAGCCAGCGCTCTAGCAGCACCTGCGCGACCACATCATCCCAGTCCCGGGGCGGCAGGCGCAGGCCTTGCGGTAGATAGCGCCGCCAGCCCCGCGCTGGCACCAGCTGCCAGTAGCGCCGCCGGGCCGCCAGGGTGGTGCCCCCTTCTTCGATCATCTCGAAGTCGACCAGCCCCTTGAGGCTTGTGCGCCAGGGGGCCGAGCCGGTGCCGGCACCCAGCAGCAGCAGGGTCACGGGCGCCTCCGCCTGCCACTGACGCAGGCGGGCCAGGGCGGCCTGCGGTGGCAGCACTTCTGCGGCCACGATTTGGCTGCGGTGACCATCGGTGCGCACCAGGCCGCATTTGCTGCGGCCCGGATCGAGGGCGGCGAGGGCCCCAGGCACTGGCGCCTGGACGTCAGCAACGGCGCGGCGAGCGATCATCTGCCGCCGCCATTGGGCCCGACCCAACGCAGTTCGACCACAATTGGATCGGGGGTATCGGCGGCCATCAGGGCCACGGCCTCCAGGGTGGCCTGCAGGCCCTGGGGGCGGGCGCTGAGGGCGCGGCCGAGGGTATTGAAGGCGGTCACATCAAATTGCAGGCCGTCCACCAGGGTGCCCTGGCGCTGGGCCCGG
>JBILDB010000267.1:0-3828 GCA_044352805.1 Cyanobium sp. | reverse complement strand
CGATGGGCACGCGGATCCTCCGTTGCGGAGGGCATGGGGTCGGCCATGAAGTCAGGGGGGAATGGCGATCCGGTGGCGCTGACGAGGCAGCGTTTCAAACCCGGCTTCAGGGCCCCGTTGAACTTCTCGATGGACGGAACTCTGCCTGGTTCCGACGGCAGTCTGTGGGACTGCCCAACAGCGACATTCTAGGAATGGAGTGAGAGGTTTGCAAGATTGGGACGGCCTGCCGTGAGCGCGCTAGCGGTCACCCCCTCTGCGCCTACCTGGGTTGAGGTCTGGCTGGAGGCAGGTAGGGAGGGACGAATCTTCACCTATGCCAACCCCAAGCAGTGGCCCCTTCGTCTTGGGGACCTGGTGCTGGTGCGGCTTCAGGGGAGACGCCACTCCGGCCTGGTCGTTGGCTTCCCCACCGCCCTCAGCGGCGAGCTGGCGGAGCTGGTCCTGCAGCCCATCGAAACGGTGTTGCAAGCCGCCGCCATCGATCCAAGTTGGCAAGACCTGGTGGCTGAGGTGGCCCAGGCCACCCACACCAGCCTTTTTCGCACCTTGCGCAGTGTGCTCCCCCCGGGATGGCTGGGCCAGCGCTCCGCAGCTCGGCAGGATCCGGTGGCGGCGGAGCCGCAGCTGCTGACGTTGCGACTGGCCGATGCGGCGGACACCACAGCGGACGGACTGGCCGCCCTGCCGGAGCGCCAAAGGCAAGTGGTGGCCCATCTGGCCACCCACAAGCACGCGGTGGCCCAAAAGGATCTGCTTGCCGCCCTCGGATGCAGCGCCAGTGTGTTGTCGGCCCTGGAGCGCCGAGGGCTGATCGAGCGGCAGCGGCTGGGCCGGTCCGCTGCCGTGGCGGGGGGGGCTGGGACGGTCCGGCGCGACGCTGGTTCGCTGGAGTCGCCCCCATATCCCAGCCCTGCCCAGGATGAAGCCGTTGCGCTCATCAGCGCCGGGACGGGGCTGGCTGAGTTCCTGCTCTGGGGGGTGACCGGATCGGGCAAGACGGAGGTGTACCTCCAGGCTGCCGCCCGTCAGCTAGAGGCTGGCCGCAGCGTGCTGCTGCTCGCCCCCGAAATCGGCTTGATCCCCCAGCTTTTGGATCGCTGCCGCCGCCGCTTCGGCAGCTTGGTGCTCGAATACCACAGTGGCATGGCCGAGCGGGAGCGGGTGGCGGTTTGGCGGGCCTGCCTGGAGGCCGCCGGGCGCAAGCCCCTGCTGGTGGTGGGTACCCGCTCTGCGGTTTTTCTGCCCCTGGGTGCTTTGGGGTTGATCGTGCTGGATGAGGAGCACGACGGTTCCTACAAACAGGAAAGTCCCATGCCCTGCTATCACGCCAGGGATGTGGCCCGTCTGCGGGCCCGTCGCTCCGGGGCCCGCCTGGTCCTGGGCAGCGCCACCCCATCGCTGGAAACCTGGTGGGCCAGCCACGAACCCCAGGCCCAATGTCAACTGTTGCGCCTGCCGGAGCGCATCCAGGGGCGCTCGTTGCCCCCGGTTCACGTGGTGGACATGCGCGCCGAATTGGCGGAAGGCAATCGCCGCCTGATCAGCTTCCCCTTAAGGGAGGCCCTTGGCAGTCTTGCAGGCCGCAGCGAACAGGCTGTCGTGCTGGTGCCACGGCGGGGCTACCGCACCTTTTTGAGCTGTCGCAGTTGTGGGGAGGCGGTGCTCTGTCCCCACTGTGATGTGGCCTTAACCGTGCACCGACGCCGGGATGGACACGAATGGCTGCGCTGCCATTGGTGCAACCACCGCCAGGAGAGGACTGACAGCTGCGGCCATTGCGGTTCCACCGCCTTCAAGCCCTTCGGGGCGGGAACCCAGCGGGTGATGGAACAGTTGGCCAGCGAACTCCCGGACCTGCGGCTGCTGCGCTTTGACCATGACACCACCAGGGGACGGGATGGCCATCGCCGCCTGCTCGAACGCTTCGCCGCCGGCGAGGCCGATGTCTTGGTGGGCACCCAGATGCTCGCCAAGGGGATGGATCTGCCCCAGGTGACCCTGGCGGTCGTGCTGGCCGCCGATGGTCTCTTGCACCGACCTGACCTGCGGGCTTCCGAACAATGCCTCCAGCTGTTGCTGCAGTTGGCGGGTCGGGCGGGCCGGGGCGAACGCCCGGGCCAGGTATTGGTGCAGACCTACAACCCCGACCATCCCGTCATCCGCCACCTGGTCGATGGCCGTTACGAGCGGTTTCTCGCCGAGGAACTGGCCCTCAGGCGGACGGGGGGTCAGATCCCTTTCGCCCGGGCTTGTCTGCTGCGGCTGGCTGGGGTTTCTGCCGCCACGACGGCCACCACCGCCACGGCCCTGGTGGAGATGATTCGGCCCCGGCTGGAGCAGGAGGGTTGGTTGGCGATTGGCCCCGCTCCCGCTCCCGTGGCGCGGGTAGCTGGTCGCAGCCGCTGGCAGGTGCTGTTGCACGGTCCCCCTGGCTCCCCCTTGCCCCTGCCGCCGGAACAGGAGCTGCGGGCCCTGTTGCCCCAAAAGGTTTCCCTGGCCATCGATCCGGACCCGCTCAACCTCTAAGGGGGATTGGGCAATGGGTTTCGGAGCCTGGGGCTAGGCCGGCAGTTCGGGCAGGCCGAAGCCAAGGCTCACCCGCAGCCGTTGCAGGGCTAGGGAGAGCACCAACAACAGGGCGATGACCAGGCTGCCCAGGCCCAGGGGACTCCATCGCCAGCATTCCAGTTCCAGGGTGTTGCGGCGCCCGCTTTGCAGGGGCCAGAGCACCTTCCCCAGTCGCTTGCTAAAGCCGGTTTCGCCGGGGTAACTGGCCGTGCTGTTTTCCGAATCGGTTCGGATGGCCAGGGGCTCGGCCCGCCGCACATCTCCTGGTGCCACAGGATCAAGCAGTACTTCCAGCTGCAGCCCCGGGAGGTTTGGCACTGCGGTTAGGTCCAGATCCAGGAGCAGATGCTGGCGCACGCCCACCAGCCAGTTGCGCTCGCGCAACTCCAGGGTGGGCGGTGCAAGCGGCGTGGCCGCCAGCTCGCCGATCAGGCTGAGGCTTTGGCCTAGGGCTGCCAGGGCCTGGGGGGCAGCCAGCACACGGGTTTGCAAGATTTCCTGGCCCCCCTGACGATGCCGTTGAAAACCGCCGTTGCGGCTTTGGCCCAGGGCCTCGACGAAACGTTGTTGCAGGGGGGAGGGGCTGCCGCTGGCCGGGCGGAGGGCATGGCTGATCTGCAGCCGACCCGGCCCGGCGAAATGGATTTCGCTTTGCACCCTCATGCAGCCCCCCAACACTTGGGAAAGGAGCACGGACAGCAGCAGGGCCACCACCAGGGCGGCAAAGCCGCGCGGGGCCTCAAGGGGACCGACTGGAGGCGGGGCTTCCGGCGCCGGCGAGGCGGCGCGGCTCTGGCGCCATCTCCCCCGGCTCAGCTTTTCCAGGGGCGGGGCGCTGGCCAGGGTCGGCAGGGTGAGGGACCATTCCCTGGGTCGGCTCAGCTCAGGGGCCTCCAGCACTTGCAGCAGATCCCGAGCCTGCTGGCGCAGCTGCTGGTCGTGGCACCCCTGCAGGCTGCGACAGCAGGCGGCGGCGCCGTCGGTGCGGCCTTGGCCCATCAGGGCAGTGGCCATCAGCAACCTCAGGCGCCCGCCCTCCGAGCTGGTGGCTGGGTGACTGGCACAGAGGGGCTCAAGCAAACGCAGCACCTGGCCGTACTCGCCACGATCAAGGGCGACTCTGGCCAGTAGGAGGGGGTCCGTCGTCATGGCCGCGTCAGGCGAAGGGCGCGGGACCGGTGGCTTTGGTCAGGCCCTTGGCGGAGGCCACCACCATCGTGCCGATGCCTGCGTTGGTGAAGACCTCAAGCAGGAGGG
>JBILDB010000266.1:0-3829 GCA_044352805.1 Cyanobium sp. | reverse complement strand
CCGATGCGATCAACTACGAAACGGCGGCAACTCAGAGTGTCTATGTGTTGGCCAGCTCTGCTGACGGCTCGCAAGCAATCACTCAATTCAGCATCAGGATTGTGGATGTTAATGAAGCACCGACAGCGCTATCGCTCTCTTCAACAAGATTTGATGAAAATATTGCAGTAGAATCAATCGTAGCCAATCTCTCCTGCTCAGATCCTGACAGCAGCCAGACCCTCACCTACTCGCTGCTGCCCGGTGTTAGCGATAATCTCGCCTTTTCAATTCGCAACAATGAACTTCGCATCCTCCGCTCTCCCGATTTTGAAACCAAACCCTACTACGACCTTCAACTTCAAGTTAGTGACCAGAGTGGGCTGAGCTTTGATCGTGCCGTGCGGTTATTTGTGAATGATCTTGCCGATAGTCCCAGCTATTCCTTCTCACAAAGCTCCAACATTGCCTACGAAGGTAGTAGCGCGATCTACTCGCTGTCTACAACTAATCTTGCTGCAGGCACCCCTGTTTACTGGCAACTTTATGGCAGCTCGATCAGCAACTCCGATCTCAGCGATGGCCAGTTGAGTGGGGCTGGCGTACTCGGCTCGGATGGTAAGTACAGCTTGATGCGGAGCTTTGCAGCCGATTCCCTCTTGGAAGGGGATGAAACGATCCAGCTGGAATTCTTTGCCGACGCCGCCCGCAGCGTCAGCCTGGGAGCAGCGTTGAGACTGGTGATCAAGGAACCGAGTGTGGGCATACCCACGGACGACAATGACTTGATCATCGGCGGCAGTGCCAATGAAGATCTCTATGGCATTGCAGCGGGATCGACGCTACGGGGGCGTGGCAGCATAGACAGACTCAGCGGCAACGGTGGCAATGATTTGTTCTGGCTGGGTGATGGAAACGGTTGTTTCTATATTGATGGCGTTGCAACCAGCAGTGGTGCTGCAGATTTTGCCTGGATCACCGATTTTGGCAACGGTGATCGCATCCAACTGAGTGGTTCAGCCGCCAATTACAGCCTTAAATCAGGCAGCTATAGTGGCAACCGCGGCCTGTTTATTAGTCTCAAAACGCCGATGGCTGGTAGCACTCCCGAAACGATCGGTTTCGTGCAAGGGGCGGTACTAAGCGGCAGCGGCACATTGCTGGCCCTTAATAACCTCTCGCAGTTTCAGTATGTCTGAACCTAAGGTCGTCAATCTGGATGCCTAAATCTAAATACCTCGATTCAGGGGAGGGTGTAGACATTCATCACTCTTAAACCAGCTCTTGTTGTATTCAAGGCAACCCCTCCCAACAACTATTCCAACGATGATCCGTTTTTCTTCTGCCACCTGCCTTAGCGCCTGCCTGGGTGTTTCGCTGATCGCGGCAACCACCCCAGCCGGTGCCGTCACTATTATGGTGCCAATCCAGGGCGTGCCCACAAGTTTTGATGTGCTGATCAGTGAGCGCTCCTACGCCAGCGATCCATCGCTTTTCAGCATTGCAAGTATGCCTTGGTGGGGTGATAACAACTTGGCGAGCAGCTTTGCCGAGCAGGTCTACAACCAGTTAGGGTTAGGTAGCTTTCCTACCAATACGACGGATAATGGCCCCCTATTTGCCTACGCCATCAATCCGGCGCCGTTCGCCAGTGGAGGTGGGATTGCCGCCGTCGTAGCAGATCTAAATGCTCTGGGAGTGGTGTACGAGCTGAGCGGCCCCGACAACCTTGATCCGGCCCTGGCCTATCGCTATGCCTTCGTACCATCCCAATCGTCAACCACGGCCGTTCCCGCTCCTATCCCCGCCTTGGGGTTGGCAATGGCCTGGCGCTGGAGCAGAGGTAACCGCCGCCGTTGCCGGCGCCGCAATTAAGGGCGTCGAGTGGATCAGGCCAAAACTGGGGTAAACAGCGAAGTGGCTTTCAACTCCTGGCTATAGGCAAGTTAGCGGCAGGCAGCCATAGAACCAGCTTTAACTTGGGTTATTCCAGGGCAGCTAAATTCTAATTATAAACCGCTGAATCGAGGAGGCGTTAGATGGTGAGTGTGAGGGTAGACAGTTAGCTAAGGGTTATTGCTGCCGTCAATCATGGATGTCACTTAGAGGATCTCTTCGCTGGCCTTCCAGCCGTACCCCTTGAGCACCAGGGCATCGAGCAACCGGTGCCCCCCTGCCTGGAGGTCAACGCAGCTTGGCGGCTGGGGATTCTCGGCCAGCAAATCGCCGCGCGGATGCTTTGCCGATCGCCCCATTGCAGCTCAGCCATGGTTTGGACAGCCCGGCAGTACCATCCAGTTCCTGGCATCACCATGCAGTTTACGAGTCCAGCTGCTGCGAGACACTGGTGGCAATGTATTTCTGACCTGCCTTGGCTTTCCTTTTGTGCCAGCTGCGGCGGCTCTGCCGCCAGGGGCTCTCGCGGCCCTTGCGCTCGCCTGCGGTAGCCACCGCCCTGGGCAGTGTTCTGCTGTTGACCCCGGGAGCAGCCAGGGCCATCGATGTTTTGCAGATCCGCCTGCCGTTACTCCAAGAAGATTTATCGGTTCGGATCGCCGAGTTGGCCAGCCCCGATGCCCTCTGGGCGGGAAATAGCGATCTGGCGGAGTTGAACCGGGCCACCAATGGCACCTATGCACTCCGGCTGCAGGAGTTGCTGAACCACCCCCTGCCGATGCAGGACGATCTCGGCGCCCCGATGGTCCGCCAGGTCGAGCTGATCTTGAAACGGTTGATCGATGTCCCTCCCAACGAAGCCAATTTGTTGGACTCGACGCCATTGCAGGTGGGCATGCGGAAGCTCAGGGCTGAAGGCCGCCAAGCAACGCTGCTGAACTTGCTGCAGGCCATCCCTGGCCACAAAGTCTCGATCCGCCTGGACCGTGCCGCCATTTTCCTCAGGCAAATCAATCAGAACGACGAAAAGATCACCGCGCTGCTGAAAACGCTTCCCCGCCTGCCGGCGGCGCCCTCGGAAGCTTTGGGGCGAGGCCCTGTCGCCATCACGACCCGGGTGCTGAAGCTGCCCCCCGTTAACGGGAAGGAATCGCTGGAGGTCACCCTTGTGCGCCCGGTAGGCCCGCCCAGCTTGCCCGCCGTCGTCATCTCCCATGGACTATGGGATTCGCCGACCAGTTTTCTCGGCTGGGCGCAACATCTCGCCAGCCATGGAGCGCCGGTATTGCTACCCCGCCATCCCGGCAGTGACATCAGCCAACAAGCCCAGATGCTGGCCGGCAATGCGCCGCCACCCGATCCCCGCGAATTCCTGCGCCGCCCCAGGGATGTCAAGGCGGTGCTGGACGCCCTGGAAAACGGTCAGATTCCCGGGGCAGAAGGCCTCCCGGCCCGGGACCTCACCTTCATCGGCCATTCCTGGGGTGGCACCACCGCCCTGCAGCTGGCCGGCGCCCGCAGCCTCCAGGCCACTCTCTGGCAGGCTTGCAAGAACACCAACCATCCCGAACGCAATCTGAGCTGGGTGCTGCAGTGCACCTTCCTGCCCGCAGCAACCGACGCTTCGCTGGCCGATTCCCGCATCGTGCGTGTCGTAGCCGTGAGTCCCCCCCAAGCCCTGATCTTTGCCGCTGGCCTGGTAGATCTGCAAAAACCGGTGTTGTTGATTTCTGGCAGCAGTGACATCGTGGTGCCCCTCCACCCGGAGGCCCTCGATCCCTTTCATCTCTATCCCCTGGACCGCAGCCAGCTGGTGTTGGTCGAGGGTGGCACCCATTTCAACCTGCCCGCCCCTGCCAGCAGCGATGGCGGGCCGCTCCGCGCCCTGCTGCTGTACTGGGCCCAAGGCAAAAGCTTGAAGACAGACTCAGCTGTGGCTGATCCGGCAGGTAGA
>JBILDB010000265.1:0-3847 GCA_044352805.1 Cyanobium sp. | reverse complement strand
GCCCTGTGGCGGTGCAGCTGTTTGACCACCGGCCCGGGGCGATGGCCGAGGCGGCTCGGCGGGCCGAGGCGGCCGGGGCTTTCTGGATCGACATCAACATGGGCTGCCCGGTGCGCAAGATCGCCCGCAAGGGTGGTGGCAGCGGTCTGTTGCGGCAGCCGCAACTGGCGATGGAAATCGTGGCGGCGGTGGTGGCGGCGGTGCGGCTGCCGGTCACGGTCAAAACCCGCCTGGGCTGGTGTGGCGCCGAGGCCGACCCCGTGGGCTTCTGCCTGGGCCTGCAGCAGGCCGGCGCCCAACTGCTCACCCTGCACGGCCGTACCCGCGAGCAAGGCTTCCAGGGGCGGGCCGACTGGCAGGCGATCGCCCGGGTCAAGGCCGCCCTTGCGATTCCCGTGATCGCCAACGGGGACATCACCGGCCCGGAGGCGGCCCTGGCCTGCCTGGCCCAGACCGGGGCCGATGGGGTGATGGTGGGCCGGGCCAGCATGGGTGCCCCCTGGCTGGTGGGCCGCATCGATCGGGCCCTCCGGGGCCAGGCCTTGCCGCCCCTGCCGGGGCCCGCCGAGCGCCTCGCCCTGGCCCGCGAGCACCTGCGGGCCCTGGTGGCCCAACGGGGCGATCAAGGCTTGCTGATCGCCCGCAAACACATGGGCTGGACCTGCCAGGGTTTTGCCGGTGCCGCCCAGCTACGTCAGCGATTGATGCGGGCCGGCACCGAGGCGGAGGCGCTGGATCTGCTGGACCGGGCCAGCGCCGGGGTTGGGGTTGGGGTTGGGGAGCGCTTCAGGCCGCCGTCGCCAACCAACGGTCCAGATTCTGTTGGGGTAGGCCTGGAGCACTAGTGATTTCAATGATGCGGCCGCTGGCGGCGGGGGTTTCCAGGGCCTCTAGGCAGACCCGGGCCACCAGGCGGCGGGGGATGCTGCCGCTTTCCTGTTGGTCCGCGCCGCTATAGCGAATCCCCTCGGCCTCCAGGTCCACTTCGCTCTCCTTCAAGCCGCCGGGTCGCACCACCGTCCACTGCAGGCCGCTTGCCGCCAGCGAACGTTCACCCACCCCTTTCCAGGTGAGGACCAGCCAAAACAGATTGAGTGGATGCCAAAAACGCCCGCTGCACAACGAGCTCACCAGCAGCACCCTTGGCACCCCGGCGGTGCGGCAAGCCTCGATCTGGGAGCGAATCGCCAGGGCGTCAACCTTGAGGGGGCCAAAGAGATCGGGGGAGGGCCTGGCCCCCGTGGCGATCACCAAGGCATCGCAGCCCTTCAGGGCTTGGCTCAAGGCAGGCCCATCCGAGAGCTCAAGGCGGACCAAATCCGCCCCCGCCAACCGCTCGGGGAGATCGGAATTGGGCCTTAAAATTGCTTTGACCGCCCAGTCCCGGGCCAAAGCCTCCTCCACAACCCTTGAGCCGGTCTTGCCGGATGCTCCCGTGACGGCAATGTGCATCGGCTCCAGACCCTGGTAGTGCCATTTTACCGATAGCTACCATGTTTACCGACCTGCATTGCGGCAACTTCCTGGCGCCGGCCCTGCCGCCTCAAGCTTCGGGCCGTCTGGCCAGCACCTGGCCGGCGGCATCGCGGAGTGAGCGGGGCAGCCGGTTGGGGTCAATGCGCTGCAGCGTCTTGAGATCGAAGCTGGTGTCCACCAGGCGGGCGGGGCTACCGATCAGATCCAGCACGGTGAGGGTCTGGATGGGCTGGGTGGTGCTTCCCAGCAGCCGGCGGGGGCCGCTGCCCATGGCCCCGAGGTGGAACAGATCCAGCTGGCCCAGACGGGCGGGGAAGAAGGCGTGCTGATGGCCGCTCACGTAGGCCTCCACCCGATGACGTTCCAGCAGCTGCTGCAGGTCCCCCGGCCGCGCCAGCACCTCGCCGGGGCGGTCGCGGCCCTGGCTCACGGCCCGCAGCGGCAGGTGGCCCACAACTAGGCGCCGGCTGGCGGAGCGGGCGACGGGGTCCGCCAGAACCCTTTCGGCCCAGCGCAGTTGCCCGGCCGGCACCGTGGCGGTGGAGGCGTCCCACACCAGCACGAAGACGTCCTGCTGGCGGATGGCGTAGTGGAAGGGGAAGCCAGTGCTGTCGATGTAGTTGAGCCCGAGGGTGTCGCGGCGAGGGAGCCAGAAGCGGGCCGCCTCGGCGCGGTCGTCGTCGAAAAGAAAGCGGCCGGCGGCGCTGGCGCCGGAAGCGTCGTGGTTGCCCATGGCCGGCGCGAACGGCAGGCCGGCGTTCCGCAGCGGCCCGAGCACGCTGCGATCGAAGCCCGCCCACATGGCCGCCAGCCGTTGGCGGCCCAGCCCCGCCTTCTGGCCCGCCACCATGTCGCCGGCGCAGATCACCAGGTCGGGCCGCAGCGGCGGGATCAGGGCCACGCCCCGGTGCACCTCGGCGATGTAGGTGGTGGAGCCGTAGGAGCCGTTGAGATCGCTGATCAGCACCAGGCGGGTGCCGCCGCGGAGCGGGGCCGCCAGGCCGGTGGCCGCCCAGGATGGGGCCGCCCGGGATGGGGCCGGCCGGCAGACTTGCCATAACCCGGCCCCCAGGGCAAGGCCCGAGAGGGTGAGCAGCTGACGGCGGCCGAGGGGCGGTGGCACGGGGGAAACGCGGGGTTCCACTGCTCACAATGGCCGTTCAGGGCGCCATCGCTGGCGACATCCGCGCCAGCCAAGTTGGCTTTTCTCTGGCGGACCCCTGGGTGCCAAGGGCCCCTAACCTGACCCTTCGATCCTGAAAACCTTGCGGACGTTCGATGGCCGAACCCCTGAGCTGCGCAGACCTCCCTCCCAACGAGCGCCAGGCAAGCCTGGATGACGCCCAGTGGCGCGAGCGCCTTACCCCCGAGCAATACCGCGTCGCCCGCCAAGGCGGCACCGAACGGGCCTTTACGGGCACCTATTGGAATCACAAGGGCCAAGGCACCTATGCGTGCATCTGTTGTGGTGCCGACCTTTTCGCCTCGGACACCAAATTTGATTCCGGCACGGGCTGGCCCAGCTTCTGGGATGGTGTCAACCCCGAAGCGATCACGGTGCACACCGACAGCAGCCATGGCATGGTCCGCAGCGAGATCCGCTGCGCCCGCTGTGACGCCCACCTCGGCCATGTCTTCAACGATGGCCCGCGGCCCACGGGCCAGCGCTATTGCGTCAATTCCGCTTCCCTCGATTTCCAGCCCAAGGCCTGAATCGAGTCCTGCCCCCCTGGGGCCCGCCCTCAGCGCCCTTCGATCAAGGCGGCAATCTTGGGGGCCTGGGTGGCCACCGTGTTGCCAGCAAAGACCCGGCTCCGGAATGCCTCTCCCAGGCGCTCCCGTTCGGCTTGGTCCTGCTGCAGGCGATAAAGGGCCGCAGCGAAGGCATCAAGATCGAGATAGTCGACTGCTACCCCGCAGCCCGCTTCGGCCAGTTCGGCGATGCCACCTGAATGGCGGAAGCACACCGTGGGAATACCCATCGCGCCCGCCTCCAGCGCCACCACTGGATAGGGATCTTCCCGAGACAGCAGGGCGAGCACATCCAACTCCCGCAGGGCTGCCGCACCACAGGACACCCCCGGCAGCAGCAGGGCGCGGTGCTGCAAGCCCAGCAAATTCAGATCCCGCTCAGCCTTGGTATGGGATAGGGATCCGGGGCCGCAACCCACCCAAACGCCCCGGAAGGGCACCGGGCCAAACCGCTGTTCGCAGGCCCGCAGCAATAGCGGGAACAGGTCGAAGCCCTTGCGATCGATGGCAGAACCGGCCATGCCAAATAGAAACTCGCCGGCAGTGCGGTGCTGATGCATGGTTTCGATCACCGCTTGGGACGGGTTGTCGTTACAACTAAGCTCAAGCAGTTGTTGCG
>JBILDB010000264.1:0-3862 GCA_044352805.1 Cyanobium sp. | reverse complement strand
GCTTAGCTTTTTTGCGTACTCCAATGTTTTGGTCTGGGTGTGGCCGACCCACTGCCCGCCAAGATCAACCCAACCTGGCACTGCACCACTGGTGCTTCGATTAGACAAGCCAACCTGCAGGCGCTGAAGACGGCCACCAATATGGGGCTGAGCCTCAAGTACCACGGTTGTACAACCGGTGTGGTTCAGTTGTCGCGCCGCTGCGAGCCCCGATACGCCAGCGCCGACGATGACAACATCAACGACAGAATCGCTGGGCGGGCTGCCGTCAAGCTCAGCCAAAGCGCCGACCATCATTGCCGAATTGACCAAAGCTTCTCTACGATTGAAGAGGAGCCTAAAGTTTTCAGGTTGGGAGCAGCGGACTGGGGCAAGCAGGTGCTTGTTAAGGGGATGGACATCGGTACCTCGGGCTAGAGGCTTTTTGGGAGTGATTTTGGCCTCACCACTCCAGAACCCCGCTACCGCAACCGATCTGATCAACTGCTTCAAGGCGCTGCCCGATTGCCGCAGGCGCCGTGTCGGCCGACATCGAAAACTGAGCCAGCGCCCATCGTCTACGGGGGATGTTCGCGTTGGCGGATCGCGACAGTGCTGGTCAGGTTGATATAGAAATCTGAAAGCTAGTCACCTGAAAATCTATATTCGATCTATTGTTATCGCTATACTAGTGCCCCTGACAGAATTCTGCAATTGATATTCTAGCCCCACATCCCGCGTGCTCCTGCACCCGTGCCTACCCTAAGTCCTGGCCGAAGAGATTGTCGCTTTGGGCGAAGAATGGCTGGTCGCCATCGATGTCAAGCAACCGCGAGATATGGTGGCTTTGGATAAGGTAAGGGGGTAGGTTATAGCAGCAGAAATATGGCCTACTGAAGCTCAATTGAATCAGATGGATGCTGGTAGAGGCTCAGGTGAAGGGCATGGTCGGAAAGTTCTTTTGGCCTTCAGCGGAAACTTTTCAGGATGCCGGATCGACTCAACAGACAAGTCAATATCTAAATCTGGCCAATAGAGATGGTCGGCAGTGGGTCGTAGGACATTGATGACCTGCTGAATCGTAGCCGCTTTGAACCAAGGGAACTCCGAATATGGAAGTGCTAGTTCTTCATCATCAGTAAGCAACTAGACGCAATTGCCGGAAACATTCGTGACCTCAACTGAAAAAGTGGTTGTTCCTGGCATCGAGGATCGACCAGTCTTGTCACCATTCTGTTCTCCGCCCAGGTAAGCATCAACCAGCTGAACCTTTCCCTTCAGCACATAGGTCTTCTCCCGCTCACCACTCATCGCTTGCATAATCTTGTTGTGAAGCAACCACGCAGTTGTTTTAGCCTCCCTCGCTTCGATATAGCCATGGCAACTTGTTCAGGCCTCCAATGCAGCAGTAAGTCGCAGCAACTCCCGGAGTTGGTGATCGCAGTTCAGCAAGTCTTGCTGCTGGTAGGCCAGACGGGTCACAGGCCGAGAACCCATGCTGGCCTGAAGGCTGCTCAGGGCTGCGTCGGGGAGCGAGCCCCCCAGCACCCCGGCAAAAAGACCAGACAACGGTGCTGCCTTGAGCCAACCTGCAGCGGATCGCGTTGGCCGCTTCCAATACTCCACTGGGCCTTAGCTAGTTGCCAGCCAGAGTCCTCCAGGCCTCCAGATCGGCAGCATCCTGGAAATCCAGCAACGCCTCAGCCAGTGCTTCCAACTGAGGCAGCTGTAGGGCGCGGATCCGAGCTTCCTGGCTCGGGATGAGGCCACCGCAGCGGCGGCGCAACTGGCGAAAGGTGATCTCCAGCTCGCCGGTTTTGAGGCCTTGTTCCAGCCCCTGCTCTCGCCCCCGTTCTTCCCCGAGCCCAAAGATCTCCTTGTAGGCCACTCTCTGGGTGAAATCCTCCAAGGTGATGCCGCCCATGGCGCAGATCTCAGGGATTGGTCGGGTCGTCAAGCGTGCCAACAGGATAGCGGCGGTGGCATCGGCGATCTGGTTCTGTAGGGCGATGCCGGGTTGGGCAGATTCATGGGATCTCGACCTCGCTGTAGCTGCCAGGCGTAGCGGCATCAACGGCTGCCGCTACGCGAGCGATGACGGTTTTGATGCGAGGCCAGCGTGCTTTTCTGAGCACGACGACAGCGATAGCGCGATTCGTGAGGTTCTGCTGATACCTGAGGTTCGTGTCGGTGGTGAGCAACACCTCGAAGCCACCGGCCTCCGCAGCCCAGAGCAGTTCCCCATTGCGCAGCGTCAACCAGCCCTGTTCGAAAAACGCGCACCTACGCCGGAGCCAGAGCGCTCCGGGCCGCATGGTGAAGTACGGCCTGGACCTGCTCTAGGGTGACACCCTGAAACCATTGAACAAAGTCGGTAACCGAGGCGCCATCTTCGAGATTCTCGAACAGGGTTGAAATGGGCACCCGTGATCCGCGAAACAGCCAAGCTCCGCTCATGCGCTCGGGATCGCATTCGACAGCCTGGCAGGTAGACCAATCAATCATTTCTACATTCTACCACTTACAGCAGAAGCGGCTTGACTGCCCCAGCGGCCTGCCCAACACCCCAAACCAGCAGCAGGCCAGCATCACCAATCAGAACCCAAACCTTGCCCCCGTCTTCTCTATCAGGCCTCATTGAATCGTCCTGGCCAAGCACGGCTTTCATCCCCAACTTCCGCCTCCAGTGCCTCGATCAACAGCAGCACTTCGGCGGCCTCGTTGAAATCCAAAGCAGGATCCTCGGCGAGGGAGCGGTCGCGGCTGCCGGCGGTGATCGCCTGGAGGGTGGTGAGGAAGGGCAGCATGCCTGCGGCTCGTGGATCAGCGGCGAACTGCTGGAGGGATGAGGCAGCTTCGGCTGGATCCCCGCCGCTGGCCAGGAGCTGGCGGACGGCCAGCGCCAGGCCGCCTGATCCGCTTTGATTTTCGCCACCATCGCGGCGGTAGGCGAGAAAGGCGTTGATGGCCTGGTGCCGCGCATCGGCGGCAGCGGCGCTGTTGCCAGCCGCGATCTCGATGTTGGTGAGGATGGACCAAAACTTCCATGGCTCAACCTCATGCCCGGACGACTTGGTGCTCTGGATCACCCTTTTGATACATACCCTGGACTCATCAAACCTCTGGAGCTTGAGAAAGGTCAATGCTAATCCACTCAGAGCTTTTCCTTCGCTGGCGACATTACCGATCTCGCAATAGATCTCTGCCGCCCGCTGGTAGCAGGCTACCGCCTCCTCTGGCCTCTTCAGATAGTAATTATAGAGATTTCCTAGATGAATCAGGGTACCCCCCTGCCCGGCCTGATTGCCAAGCCGCACCTGGATCGACAGGGATTGGTTATAGGCCTCCTCCGCGGCTTCCGGCTGGACCGCATCCTGATGCACAATGCCGATCCGATGCCAGGCGACGGCGACGCTGCCCGGTTCATTGAGGCGTGAGAAAGTGTCGCGGGCTTGCTGGTAGGCCTCCAGGGCCTCGGCATAGCGCTGCTGCTAGCGGTGGACGGTTCCGAGTTGGCCTTTGCGCACGGCAACACCGCGCAGATCCCCCTGTTGTTCAGCTCTGCGTATCGCTTCCTCGTAGGCAGCGGCCGCAGCGTCGTAACGGCCCAGGTCGCACAGACAATCGCCTTGTTTCGCTAGGCAGACGGACGCCATCCGTTCCGCGCCCACGCCAGGTTGCTTGTTGGCGATGGCCTCAAAGCGCCGGCCGGCTTCCTGCAGCAGCGGCAGGGCCTGCTGCGCTGCGCTCCCTCTTTTCAGCACACGACCCAGCAAGACGAAGGCCATCGCCAGGTCGTAGTCCGCATCGGCATAGGCCGCTTCCCACGCCGCCTTGGCCTGCTGTAGCAACTGCTGCGCCCCTGCCAAGGCCTCTCGTAGCT
>JBILDB010000263.1:0-3865 GCA_044352805.1 Cyanobium sp. | reverse complement strand
ACTACCAGCAGCAGGAGCCCCTGCCTCAGGCGGTGGTGGCCTTCTTTGATCAGAACGCCGCGCAGCTGATCACCTCGCCGATCTGCATCGCCGAGGTGCTCTGGCTGCTGGGCAATCCCGCTGATCCCCGCGTCCTGGCCGCTCAGAACCACCTGCTCGGGGCCGTCAGCCGCGGTGGCATCGAGGCGATCAACCTGCTTCCAGCGGATTACGCCCGCATCGCCGAACTCAACCAGCGCTACGCCGATCTGCCCGGTGATTTCGCCGATCTCACCTTGGTGACGCTCTCGGAGCGGCTGGATGTTGCCGAGATCCTCTCTCTAGATAGCGACTTCGATATCTATCGGCGCTTTCGGCGGCAACCCTTTCGCCGTGTTCCCCTCTTGTAAGCCATAGGGCAGGCTTCAAAGCGTCGCCCGGCCCGTGTCGTAGACCTCAAAACCGCAGGCCTTTGCCGCCTTTTGCCAGGCCGCGTCGAAGCGTTCCCAGCGAAAGCTGCGGGGGTCATAGCGGCTGCGGCTGCGGTCGACAGCGGCGTGGGTGGTGACCCGGCTGAGGGGGATGCCGAAGCGAGCCTGCCAGAGCAGCACCTGGGCCGCGGCGCTGCGGTATTGGGCATCGCTGTAGCCGCTGTGGCTGGCCGTGTCGCCGCGGCCATCGGCCGGGGTTTCGAGGCCGAGGTGCAGGGCCAGGTTGTTGATCGAACCCACCGATGTCGGCCGGATGCGCACGGTCATGTCCCCCCATGCCGCCATGCCGGCGCCATAGGCACGTTGATCATCGTTCACAATCCGTAGGCGTTGTCCGCCGATGTCTACCAGCATGTGATAACTGGCCTGGTCGTCATCATTAGGGTGGGGCGTGGCGAACATGCGCAGGGTGTCGGCGGCCCCGATCACGGTTTCGTGCAGTACGATCAATTGGGTCCGGTTTGGCACCGCTCGGCCGTAGACATCGAAGCCCTGGCGTTCGCCGAAGTCGGTGGCATCGGCGGGGGCGGCCCGTTCGGGAGCTAATCCCAAGCGCGCCTCGCATTGGCGCAGGGCGGCCTCCGGCTGGCGGGGCAGGGGGCTTTCGGCCAGCCACTGCACTTGCCAGGGGGGACGGGGGCCGCAGCCGGAGAGCAGGGCCGCGCTGGCCAGGGCCCAGGCCGCCGGCAGCAGGCGGCTGTGGTAGGCGTTGGCTCGACGCTGCGATGGCGCTGCGGGATGGGGCAAGGCGTTGTTGACTTTGGGAGGCGGTCCGGGGTGGGCCATCCGGTTAGGGAGAGACAAGCCAGGCTCCATCGTCTGCCATGGCCGCCCGTGGCAGCGTGGTTACCAATGCGATCTTGGGCCCATGACTGTTCCCGATTCTGGCTGGCCCCAGGTGGCTTTTTTGGGTCTCGGCGCCCTTGGAGCCCCCATGGCCGCCAACCTCCTGGCCGCCGGCGTACCCCTGACGGTTCACAACCGCAGCCGCGATCGGGAACTGCCCCTGGAGGCCCTGGGGGCCAGCCGGGCCGCCCATCCGGCGGCGGCGGCGGCCTCAGCCGCGTTGGTCTGTCTTTGCCTGCGGGATGACGATGCGGTGCGAGAGGTGCTGCTGGGGCCCCAGGGGGTGGTGTCCGGGGCCGCCCCGGGCACTTTGGTGCTCGATTTTTCGACCATCGCCCCCGCCAGCAGCGCAGCCCTGGCCAAGACCCTTGCCGGCCAGGGCCTGGCCTATCTCGATGTTCCGGTGACGGGCGGCACCGAGGGGGCCCGCGCCGGCACTTTGGTGGTGCTGGCGGGCGGGGACCCCTCGGATCTGGAGAGGGCCAGGCCGTTGTTGGAGGTGGTCGGAGGCGCCATCCACCACTTCGGGCCGGTGGGGGCCGGCCAGCGGGTCAAGGCGGTAAATCAGGTGCTGGTGGCCGGCAGCTATGCGGCGGTGGCAGAGGCCATGGCCCTGGGGGTGCGGATGGGGTTGCCGATGGCGGCGGTGTGTGGCGCCCTGGAAGGCGGTGCGGCGGGTTCGTGGGCCTTGCGTCATCGGGCCGGCGCCATGCTGGCGGGCCAATTCCCCCTTGGATTCAAGCTTGAACTGCACCGCAAGGATCTGGCCATCGCCCTGGCCGCCGCCGCCGAGGTGGGCCTGGAATTGCCGCTGAGCGAGCGGGTGGCTGCCCTGGAGGAGGCCCTGATCGCCCGGGGCCATGGCGGCGAGGATGTTTCGGCCCTGGTGCGCTGGTATGGCATGGGGGCGTCTTCCATGCAGATGTAGCAGGGGAAGGGTGGGGCAGGTGCAGGTGTAGCTGCGGCAGTTGGGTCATGGTTCCCATCCTTCCGCTGCGCGGGCCCACCAGACTCCCGGGGTAGCGGCTGTAGCCAACACCAAGGCGGGCCCGTCCGGGCGCGGCAGTTCCACGCTCCTGGCATGAAGCCAGTAGCCACCGTCGCCGGGCAGGGCTTCGGGGAGGGCCTCGCCCCCGGGCAGGTACAGCGGATCGCCCAGCAGGGGGGCGCCCACCGCTGCGCAATGGATGCGAATTTGATGGGGGCGGCCGCTGCTGATTGCCACTTCCACCAGGTCAGCGTCGCGGCGCCGTTCGAGCAGGGTGAGTTGGCTGCGGGCGGCAAGGGCGGCGGGATCGTCGCGGCAGCCGGCGGCCCAGATGGACCCCAGGCGCCGGTGGGGTTGGCGGGCGATTGGGTTGGTGATCGGGAGCTCGGCGCCGACTTGGAGGCCCAGGGCGCCTGGAGCGAGCAAGGCCCGGTAGATCTTGCGACCGCCGCTTTTTTGGGCACCGAGTGCGGCGCCGGGGCCCGGGGTCCCATGGGTGTCGGCAGCGAGGGCCGTGCTCTCCCGCAGCAGGGCGCTCAGCCAGGCCCGGCTGGCCGGCCGGCGGGCGCAGAGCAGTAGACCGCTGGTGAACCGCCCCAGACGATGGACGGGCCGTGGCACTCCGGCGGGGTCCGTGGCGTGCTGCCGTTCGAGCAGGCGCATCAAAGTGTGCTCAAGGAAGCCGCCGGCAGGCATAACGGGCAAGCCGCTCGGCTTGTTGAGGGCCAGCAGGTCGCCGTCATCGCAGAGACACTCCCAGGTGGCCGGGACGGCCGGCTCCTGCCAGGGGGGGCGATGCCAGGCCAGCCGATCGCCCCGGGCCAGGACGGCATCGGCAAGCAGCGGCAGATCATGGCGCCAGATTTCGCCGCCTTCCAGGCGCCGCTGCCAAGTATCTCGGCCGCTGTGGGGATAACGCGCAGCGTAAAAGTCAGTGACAAACTGGCCCTCAGCGGCGCGCTCGATCCGGTCGCGATAGATCCAGCCGCCATTAAGGGCAGCAGGCTGCCAGCCAGATGGGGTGGGGAGTTTCGCGGCACTCATGGGGACGACTAAATGGATTATGGCTGGCAACTCGTGGGTTCAACGCCTTCAGCATCAGCTGGCAGGTGCACACTATTAGCAAAGGAAATTGGTAAGCAATCACCAAGATCTTGCCTCGACCATTCCTCGGAAATCATCTCTGTCTGTTGAATCACCAACTCAATCGCCGCCACCTCTTGATCAGGCGGATACTTGTAGCGTTTCAGCAGTGCCTTGATCATTGTTCGCAGTTTCGCTCGCACATTTTCCTTGTATTGCCAATCGATGCTGAGGTTGCCCCGCAGTTTTTGGGCCAGTTCCCGTGCCATCTTGATTAAAATCTCATCGCCCATCAGGTCTTGTGCTGATTGGTTGTTCGCCAAGGCGTCGTAGAAGGCAACCTCAGCAACCGACAACCCCATTGCTTCGACTTTCTCAGCCTCATCACGGAACTGCTTGGCCATCGCAATTAGTTCCTCGATCACCTGGGCCGCCTCAATGCAGCGGTTGGCGTATTTGTTCAGGGATGCCTGGAGCA
>JBILDB010000036.1:0-12453 GCA_044352805.1 Cyanobium sp. | reverse complement strand
ACTGCTCGTGCCTCCATCGGCTTTGATCCGGCAGGGCACAGGTGCGAACTCCCGGTAGGTCTTCTTGAGCACCAGCTCGCCGCCTTTGTCGGCTTCGAGCCAGCCATCGGGGAGCCGGGCCTTCTCCAGATCCTCCACCTCGTAGGCGGCCTCTGCATCGGGCATCAGGTAGCCATTGACTACATCCCGTTCCCGCAGACTCGATTCATCGGAGAACTCGCGGGGCTCGAACCGCTCCGGCCTGCGGTTGTGCAGCTGCGCCCAGACCGGGTGGAATTCCTGGCCGCAACTGCGGCAGAACACCACCGGATAAAGCAAGGCTTGGCGACCGGCGTTGGGCTGGTATTTCTGGCCCTTGAGGGTGAGGTAGCGCCGGCCAGGTGCCTCCAGGCTGGAATGCACATCACCGCCGGCCGAGACAAACTGGTGTAGGCGAAAGGCAAAGAAACGGCGGTTTGGCCCTACCTCCACCTGGTAGGCCGCCAGCAGAAACTGGCGTAGGCAGGTGAGCACCGCCTCGCGCACCCGTTGGCCGGCTTCTGAGTCGGGGTCTGCATCCGCAGCCAGCCGCCCGCTGGCCCTGGCGAGCTCCAGGGCTGCATCGTGCAAGGTGCGCGGCCGGCAGCGCACCCACTTCCCATCCGCTCGGTCGTCCTCCCGTTCCAGGCCGAGCCGCAACTCCACCCAGCGGGCCAGGGGGTGGTGGCGAAGATCATCCGGTGACCATGCGGCAGTGGTTTCCGGTGAATAGTCGCCATCGAGAGCTGAACCCAGTTCAGCGGCATCGGGCAGATCGCCAATAGTGAGGCGCTCTAGCGTCTCGGTGACGATGTTCTCAACCGGGATGCTGGTGCCGAACAACTTGCTCGCCACCTGGGCCACCGTGCCATTTCGCTCAGCGGCGGTGCCCTCCGAGGCCATGGTGGCGGAGGTGCCGATGCAGATCAGATCGGCATTCAGGCGCTGGCGCACCCGGCGCACCAGCAGGGCCACATCAGCACCCTGGCGCCCCCGGTAGGTGTGAAGTTCATCCAGCACCAGGAACTCCAGACCCTGGGCATCGCTGATCACCTTCTGATCCAGCGGATCCTGGCGGGTGAGGATGTACTCCAGCATCACGTAGTTCGTGAGCAGGATGTCGGGAGGATCGTTCTTGATCTTTTCCCGCTCTTCCTCGCTCTCCTGGCCCGTGTAGCGCGCAAAGGTGACACGGGGACCATCGGGATAACCCCAGCCGAGGTATTTCTGCAGCTCCTCAATCTGGCTGTTGCAGAGGGCATTCATCGGGTAGATGACGATTGCCCGGATCCGCTTGCTCTGGTCGCCGCGCTCGCGTTCCTCCAGCACCCGATTGATGATCGGGATCATGTAACCCAGCGATTTGCCGGAACCCGTGCCGGAGATCACCACCAGGCTGCCGCCTGCGCGGGCGATCACGATCGCTTCCCGTTGATGGCGGTGCAGCAGCAGCTCCACCCCATCTCCCCTGTCCTTGCCCCAGCGGAAGATCCGGCTGCATTCGGGGTGTAGAAGACCCTCCTCCACCAGAGCACTGATGCTGCCGCCGCCCACGAAGCTGGGGTTGAGCTGGATCAGGGGCGAGGGCCAGTACTCACCCGCCCCGTAGCGGCCATCCACAAAGTCCCGTAGATCAGGCGCCTTGATCTGCGTAAAGCTCCGGCTGAACTGCCCGTAGTCCTCGACGACCCGGTCGCGGAAGGAGAAAACGTCCATCAGCGGGCAGCCTCAAGAAGGTGGTGGTCCGCCTGGAGCGGCGGGACTGGCATGGGGGTGAGGGGACGCTTTGGCCAGTCTGCACCTTACGGAAGCGAGACGGCAGCACATCAGAAGCACTTACGGCCGCAAGTCTTGGATCTATGCACGGTGCGCATAATTTCAGCCCTCCAGCTGTTGCGGGCCGCCCATCCGACCCAGCTCCTGGGCGGTTAGGAGGTGCGGGTGTTCAACGACGAGGCCCGAGAAAGCTGCTGGAGCATGGCCATGGATGTGGCCGACACCACCCTCGGCCTGGCGAAGCGCTTCTACCAAGAAGAGTGGAAAGAAGTGGTATTGGCCCAGGGCTGCCGCAGCCGCGACGACTACTTGGTGGCCCGGCGCGTGGGGCGCGGCACCCGCCTAAACCGTGACCAGCGCAGCCGGATCTGGCCGGTGTTTGATGCGGTGCGGGCCGAGTTTCGCCAGCGGGGCCTTTGGGAGTCGGAAGAGGCCAAACAGATCGCCGCCGACCTGCTTAACCAACCTGGGCGTACACCGCTCTATGCCGCCGTGGTGGTGGATGAGGCCCAGGATCTCGATCTCGCCTCCTTCGCCCTGCTGCGCGCCCTGGTGGGCGAAGCCCGCCCCAACGACCTGTTCATCGTGGGCGATCCCCATCAGCGGATCTATGGCAAGCCGGTGGTGCTTAGCCGCAGCGGCATCGACATCCGTGGTCGTTCCAAAAAGCTGCGCATCAACTACCGCACCACCGAGGAAACCCGCGCCTGGGCAACCGCGGTGCTGCATGGTGTGGTTTTTGATGATCTCGATGGCGGCAGTGATCAGACCAGTGATTACCGCTCCCTGCTCCATGGCGATGCCCCGCTGGTTCAGGGCTTTGAGGATCCCGCCGACGAGCAGCGCTTCCTGGTCGCCACCCTGCGCCAGCTGCGCGATGAGCAGCAGTCCCTGGCCTCCACCTGCGTGACGGCCCGCACCAACAAAGCCGTGGAGAAGCTTGAGGGATGGCTCAAAGCCGAGGGTTTCGCCACCCGCGTTATCAATGCCGATGAGTCCGACGACCCCAGTGATCCAGCCCTGAGGCTGGCGACGATGCACCGCGTCAAAGGCCTGGAGTTCGACCAGGTGTTCCTGCCTGGGCTGGACGCCTCCCAAATGCCCCTTCAGTTTGAGCTGAACAAAAGGCCCGATCAACTCTCCAAGGAGTTGTTCGAGCAACAGGAGCGCTCCCTCCTGCATGTGGCCGCCACCCGTGCCAAGAAGCGGGTGGTGGTGAGCTTCAGTGGGCAACCCTCTCCCTTTCTTCGTCCCGCCTGAGGGTGTAGCCGTACTCGTGCCAGTGCACACCTTGCTGTGATGCCGCTATCACCGGACGATTTGGCATCCGATGCCGCCCGCACCATCGCCATCCAGATGCTTCAGGAGCGCGGCCGTGGCGCCGTTGGCCTCGATCTGTCGCTCGAAGTCGGCATCCAGTCCCACATCGGGCATGGAAGCCAGCAGTTCCGCCAGATTGCGCCGTGGCGGGCTCATCAACGCCGCCGCCAGGATGGCTCGATGCTCCGCTTCGGCACTGCGGCCATGGGCTCAGCTATTCTTACCTGGGATGGACTGATGCAGAAAGGCATAATCCTAGGGGCCGCCGGCGCATCAGACCGTTGGTTGGGGCAGCTCTCCATTCACTTCGAATTGCTGCCTCAGGAAATGATGCACCGTGTTGTCATCAAGGCAACGGATAGAGACTTCCTGGCGGTTGGCTTCCAGCTGCACCTCCACCTGATCAAACGGTGTGCTGGTGAATACACAGCAACTGATGGCTCCCACCTGAACGACTTCTTCGGCACTGCGTGCCGAGTGGTATTCAAACGCTTCAATTCCAGCTTGGCGCATCTCTCGGCCAATGCCCTGACAGAAGTGGCTGTCTATAGGATCACGCAACATTGCCTGCAGTTCTCTGCTGCCATGTTGCTGCAGTTTCAGGCCGCTTGCGGTGCGCATCTGCACGTGAAAGATGGCCTTCCGCATCGCGCTGCTGCGGGGAAAGGGACGCTCGGGCCCATCCTGAAACACCAGTTCGTAGTACGCCCCCTCCACCAGACAGCCGAATCGACTGCGGGACCCATAGAACAACCCCCGCTCCCAGCGGGTGGCAAACCGCGATCCGTGGCGCTTCCGATAGCGAAAGGGAGTGAGCAGCAGGCGATGCCGCAGCGCGCACTCCTCGGCGCTGGGAAGCTCCGGCTTGCTGGCCTCCAGAAAGTCCTCCAGCCAGGCCTGCTCATCCAGGCTGTCCGTCGTCCGGCGGGTGGCCTGAGCGCCTTGTTGTTCCACAAGCCGCAGCACCACCCCATCCAGCTGGGTGAGAGCCTTGAGATCCACAGGGGTTCGCTGGCTCACGGCCGGCCACGCATGGCATCGAGGTATTGCACCAGCTCCACCAGCTGCTCCGGATCCTGCAACTGCTGCCGCGGCAGGCCTCCCGTATGGCGGTTGGCGGTGTTAATCCAGTGCCGCATCAGTTCGGTGTCGTCGCCCACCAGGGCCGAGAGGCTGCGATGCAAGCGCAGCACCAGGGCAATCATCCGCTGGGTGTGCAGGTCGATGCGACTCTGCGCCCGTGCCAGCTCGAAAAAGGTGCGACTCTTGCCGATCGCCTGGGCTGTCTCCTGGGCCGACAGCCCCAGTTCCTCCCCAGCACGCTGCAGCGCCTTGCGCAGCACCAGGTTCCCGTTGACCCCGCTGGCCGCCGCACTCGAGAGCTCCTGTACCTCCATAACCCTCAGACCATCTCTGGGTATCATGCCTCAAAAGCGGCAGCAATGGTAATGCAGCCTCAAACGAGGCGCTGTCAATGCGGTGCCGGCCCCGTTCCGTCGCGGCTTGTAGGGCCGCCCCCTTGCGTACACAAAGCCGATGGCACTGCAGACCAGGGTTGGCCGGGTTGATTTGCAGCTCGAAAGCGGCGAGATTGGCGGCTTTCTGTTCCTCGTCGTTGAGCTTGTCCAGGCTGGATTGGAAGCTATCGGCGAGGAGGAAGGCCATAGGATTAGACAGGCAGCTGCTGCTACCAGATGCAGTGAAAGTCTGGAAGGGCACGGAGCTTTTCATCAGCGGTGATCAACGGCCAGCCACCCACAACGAGATGTCGGTGATGGCCAGCTGGCACTGAGGCGCGATGGACCATTGGCCCAGAACAGGGGGATGGGGGTGTCACAGATGATCCGCATCACGCAGCCATTGTCGGGCATCTTCGGCAGGGTCCCGCTCCGGAGCAATGCGGGCGCAGGTGCTGCCGCAAATCGGATACGGAGACGAGGGCCATGCCCAACACTCCTATGTGTAGAAACCGACTGTAAGAGATCTTTGCCACGCCCCTCCTGGGCCCCTGGCAGCAAGCAGGCCTTGGGCCAGCAGCGCTCCGCTCATGCCATACTACAGATGCGGCTTTGGAGAATTCCAGTGGCTATGCCTTCGATCGCGGGCGCTAGTGCAGATGCCGCGTCCATTGATGCGTGGCTGCTCGCGGTCCTGGAGGACGAGGAGTTGCGGCAGCAAGTGCGACAGCTAAAGAAAGTTGAGCTGGCGAACGTCTGGCAGCTGACCCGCACCTCTCTGCTGCTTCGCCACTGCAGAGAGGCTCCCCTCTCTGATCCTCTAGATGTTCATCGCCGACTGATTGCGGGCCTGGCCGGAGAAGCGCTGCTTGTTTCCTCGTCCATGTTCCTGGACACCCTCTCAGACGCCGAGGGGTTCTTTGATCTCAGCTTCAAAACGATCAAGTCCCGGCTGGGGAGCGTGTTGGATACAGCGGCCAGCGAAAGGGCCATGCGAGGAGCGCGGGCAACGCTTACCGCAGCCGAGGTTTTGGGAGGCTTTGAGGCAGCCCGCGCCTACATGCATACACCCAACTACGCTCTGGGAGGCCATACACCGGCAGAGTTGATCAAAACAAGCGAGGGCGAGCGCATCGTGCTCAACGAACTACAGGCCCAGGCCGAGGGTGGACCTCTCTGAAGCCAGGCATGTTGGTGTATCGGGCCAGTCGTAAAGCTCGTGCAGCGTTTGATCCGCTAGATGCCAGTGCTTCTGTGGCACGCGATGGATGGCGATTCAATGACAAGCGAAGCGCCATTCTCTATGCGGCACAGGTGCAGTCCCTGGCCATTCTTGAAGTGGTCAGTCGACCAGGCTGGTCCACTGTGGGGGAGCTCACGATTGCGGCCATTGCGGTGCCGGAGGGATCCGTTGTGAGCCTGGAGGATCTAGGCCTGCTGTTGCCCACCAATTGGAATGTGAGACCAGTGGGGCCTAACGCCCAGAGCATTGGGGGTGAATTTCTAAAGGCTGTGGATCGGGCTGCAACAGAGGGGCACTTGATCTGTGGAGTGCGAGTGCCTTCGGTGATCAGCACTACGGATTTCAATGTGCTGCTAGATCCGCGCCAGCGGGAGCTGTATAAAATTGCTGAGTGGGTGCGCATCCCCTTCAACTGGCTGGTCGGGACGGCAACATAGCAATGCGTGCCATCGCCGAATCGATCAACCTGCAACCTGATACACCATCATCATTGGATTGTTGCCCGAGGTCGCCAAAAATTCATCTCTTCGGCATTTTTTGCTGTCGCAGATAGCGAAACCAATCGACATCCGTAATGTCAACATATAACTTCATGGCATTAGGTGGCGCCAGTGCTTCAGCAGCCGGGCCGTCTCCGCCGACACTATCCACTGGCTCTCGGGAGCCTGCCGCCACTCCTCCACCAGCGCCCGGCTCGAGTTGATCTGCTGGGTGACCTCGTACTGCAGGTCGCTATCCGACAGCCCTTGGGCCCCGAACTCCAGCTCGCGCTGCTCGTCCTTCCCGCCCCGCTTGCTGGGCTTGGGGATCGGCGTGATCAGCCGCGACTCCCGGCGCCCCGCCAACTCCACTTGCGTGGGGACGCCTTTGTCTATGCACAGAGTGCATACTCTCAGTCCTCCAGCTGTTGTGAACTGCCCATCCGGCCCAGCTCCCGGTCAGTGGGAAGCTGCGGGTGTTTAACGACTAGGCCCGAGACAGCTGCTGGTGTATGGCGATGGATGGGGCTGACACCTCGCTGGGCCTGGCGGAGCGCTTCTACCAGGAAGAGTGGAAGGAGGTAGTACTGGCTCAGGGCTGCCGCAGCCGCGGCGACTACCTGGTGGCCCGTCGCGTGGGGCGCGGCACACGCCACCGCCGTGCTGCATGCCCCGCTGGTGCAGGGCTATGACAATCCCGCCGATGAGCAGCATCAAGCTGCACTGAGCTGGCTCAGGCGGGAGATCAGATCAGCGATGGAATCGTCCTTGGCGGGCTGGTTCTTGTTGCTCACCAGCTGGCGGCCGACCACGTGGGCGCCGAGGTGGGCCAGCTGCAGCCTCAGGGCTGTGAGCACTGTGTAGCCGCCGCCGCCGGAGTGGGTGGCGATGACCACGGGACGGCCATTGAACAGGGCCCGAAAGTCATCGCCTTGCATCGACAGCCAGGCGATGGCGCTGGTGAGCACCGGCGGGATTGAACCGTTGTATTCCGGCGTGCAGATCACCCAGCGCGGCACGGCGACCAGCCGGGCCTGCAGTGCCGCCAATGCCGCCGGTGTGCCGGCCGCGTGGGTACGGGGAGTGAACAGCGGCAGGTCAATGGCGGTGAGATCGAGCACTTCAGCGCTGTGGCCCTGCTCGCGGGCGGCCGCCGCGAAGCGCTCCGCCAGCAGCAAGTTTTGGCCGTTGCTGGCGGCGATCACCAGCACATCACAGGTTGGGGTTGGAGTTGGCGTCACGGAGTTGCTCAAACCAAGAACCTCCACCATGCCTCAAAGTCGATCTGCAGCCCAGCGAAGGCCTCAAACCGGCGTGGCATCGCGCACACTCTCGAACAGGTCGATATCCCAGGCCACCAGATCGCGGCGGATGGCGTCAGCACGGGAACGGGGCAACAGCCGGGCCAGATCCTCCGCTGTGACAACCCCCGCCAAGTCACCGCCCTCCTCTCTGAGGAATTCCAGGGCATGCCAGGCCAGGATTGCCGCACCCACGGCCGTGGGATAGGAGATGTAGGTGGCGCCGGCATAGGGGCTGCCCAGCAGGCCGCGGTAGCGCAGGTAGCTGAGGCCGACGGTTTCGATCGTGATCTGACGGTCGTTGCGCACGTTCTCCGTGTAGCGGATCTCTGCTGCTGCGGCGAAGTGGGCGCGGCGGATCACGCCATTGCGCAGATATTCCTCGATGCGGCGCGGCTTGTTCATGCCCGGCAGGATTGCCCGTACCATCGCCTCCACCGTCAGCTCGCTCTGCTGCTGCGGCAGGGTGCGCTTGGAGAGCAGGTTGAGTTTGAACAGGGCCTTCACCAGCTCCACCTCGGAGCCACCGGTGTAAACGCCGATCGACTCGATCTCGGGGAAGGAGCGATGCAGCGACAGCAGCTCTTCCTGGTAGAGGGGGTACTGGCGGGTGGGCTCGACTTCGCCAGGAAAATGGTGCTCGCGGGCGGCGCTGAAGGGGTCGAGCACCTGGATACGCCCATCACGAAGCAGCCGGGGCCGTTCCGCCAGCTCCTGGAGAGCCACCAGCGGCGACCAAGAAAAGACGATCTCATCGGCGTCGATGTCTTCCAAGAGATAGAGATCGACGCTTTCGATCTTGAGGTCGCGGCGACGCGAACCACGCAGCTGATGCAGGCGCAGGCCGATCAAGAAGTTCGTCACACCGGGGGATACGCCCAGGTTGATCAGGGCGGTGCGGCCCCGCTCGCGATAAGCCTCATGAAAGGCGTACTGGGAGAAGGTGAGGCTGCGCTCGGTCTCGGCGTCGTACATGTCCGAGGCCAGATCCACCACATGGGCGTCAAGCTTGAGGCCCAGCTCAAGCAGGGGTGTGTTGAAGCCGGGCTGGGCGGCATTCACCAGCAATTGGGCGCCGGCTAGCCGCTGCAATTCCGGGGCGCTGCCGTCGAAGAGCGGGGCAAAGTCGGGCAGGGCGATGAAGTCGATCCGCTCGAACAGCTGTTCGGCGTGGAACAGGGCATCGCGGGCCAGTTCGTCATTGAGCACCACCACGACAAAGCGCAACGGCACGTCATCGCGATCGGCCAGCTCCGAAAGGCAGATCAGCATCGAGGAGCCCACCGCCCCAAGGCCGAAGAAGACGATCGTTAGCGGTGTTGCCGAGGGGTCGGAGGTGGCGGCGAGTGGATCCATGCGCAGCAAAGTGGCCAGCCGAGTATCAGTATCCCGTAGCGGCGGCAGCAGCACCGCGCCAGGCAGCCCTCACGCTGGAGTCCTTCGGACTGGTGTAACTCCCTCGAGTCATGACCAGCCTCTGATACGGCCGTTAACGGCTTGCCCATCGCTTCCGGGTGGCTCACTTTTGGTGTCGGCGCTGGCACCGCATCCGTCCCAAATGGACCTGTGCGTGGCGCCGAGGGGGGTGCCCGTCTGCTGCTCACGGAGGATCTTCACCACGGTTTCAGCTGGCGTGGCGTGCGCGTGGTGAACCCAATGATCGAGCCGCAGGATTCGCTTCTAAGGCAGCTGCTGGGCGGATGAAGCCGACAGCCCGGAGGCCGTCCGGCTGGAGGCTGTTCACCTCAGGCCAGAATTAGAAGGCTCGTGCTCATCACCACCATGCCGGCGATGACGCCGGCGATCATCTGATGGTGGGTGCCATAGCGCTGGGCGGCAGGCAGCAGTTCATCGAGGCAGATGTAGACCATCACTCCTCCCACACTGGCGAACACCACACCCATCACCAGGGGTGTGAGAACAGACCTCAGTAGGACGTAGCCGAGCAGAGCGCCGAGCGGCTCGGCAAGACCGGAAGCGAAGGAGAGCCAGAAGGCGAGGGCGCGGTTGCCGGTGGCGTAATGCACTGGGGCTGAGATTGCCAGGCCCTCCGGAATGTTGTGAATGGCGATGGCCAAGGCGATGCTCAACCCAAACCTGGGGTTGCTGACGGCGGCCATGAAAGTCGCCAGACCCTCGGGGAAGTTGTGAATCGCGATCGCCAGGGCAGAGAAGAGGCCCATGCGCAGCAGGGCTTTTCTCTCCACGGTGTTGGCTGACTGGGAAGGCTGGAGGCCGAGCAGGGTGGCATCACCATGGCTCGGAAGCATTTGGTCAAGGGCGGCCATCAGGGCGATGCCGGCGAAGAAGGCGATCGTCGTCCACACGTAGCCGGCTCTGACGCCCAGGGCGGCGCTGAGGGTGGTGCGGGCCTTGGGAAAGATCTCCAGGAAGGACACCTGGATCATCACCCCGGCGGAGAAGCTCAGCGAGAGGGCGAGCAGGCGGGGATTGAAGCTGCGGTTGAGCAAGCCCAGCAGGCTGCCGATGCCGGTGGACAATCCGGTAAGCAAAGTCAGTAGCAGGGCGAAATGAACGTGCTGATCCAGGCCCGGCAAGGCGTGTCCTCCAGAAGGCAGCAAGGCTCACCCCCATGATCGCAGCCGGAGTAGCTGCGCCGCAGCACGGATGGCCAGGTCCTAGCGGCCTGAGGGAGCAGCCACCCCTGAAATAGTGAGAAGAAACATATCGTTTAGAGCATAATTCAAGGCGAATAGCTTTTTGATTAGATTGTCTAAAATCATTGAATGCGCATTTTAAGTTACTTTTAATTGTTTTGTTCAAAGAAAGTTTGAGAGGCTTCTTTCTTATGCTTTTGTTCCTTCGCGCCTAAGCGTTATATCAATTGGATTGCTATCAGCATCCGATAGCGGCAGTCCCCTGTCATTGAGTGTTGAAAAGATGTAAAGCAGCGTCATCGGTGGACGGCTTCTGCATCAGGCCTTCCACCCCTCGGGTCCGTCGGGCGACGTTGAGCCTCCCTTCTGGGCCGGAGGCCTCAGACGCCCTATGAACGCCCCTGAAAAACCCTGATGCCACAACAATAGGCACAGATTATCGATAGTCGCTATAACGACAAGAAGAGCTACCTCAAGGCTGGGATTGATCCAGAGGCTTGGCAATCGCGTAACAGCGACATCTCCCTGCCCTCCGTCTGATCTTCCTTCGGGTCAATGAATGCCATGACATCAGCGCCGCCCATCCTCAAGGGAAGAAATTAAGGTCTGGCTGGCGGCAACTGCAGCCAGTGGAGGCGACCGCTTGAGTCACCGGCGATCAGCAGGGGGCGGGTGGGGTGTGCAACCAGGGCGGTGATGGCGGCATCGGCCACGAACAGCACCCGGGGGGCGCCATCGGGGCGGGCCGGATCCCACAGCCGGATGGTCTTGTCGCGTGAGCCAGAGGCGAGTCGCCCGTTGCCAAACACCGCCAGGGCCCCCACCCAGTCCTGATGCCCCTCGAAGACCCGTTCGCAGGCGCCGCTGGCCGGATCCCACAGCCGGATGGTGTTGTCGCGTGAGCCGGAGGCGAGTCGCCCGTTGCCAAACACCGCCAGGGCCATCACCCAGCTCTGATGCCCCTCGAAGACTCGTTCGCATGCGCCCGTGGCCGGATCCCACAGACGGATTGTGCGATCGACAGAGCCAGAGGCGAGGCGCCCATCGCCCAGCAACGCCAGGGCCCCCACCCAGTCCTGATGCCCCTCGAAGAGCCGTTCACAGGCGGCGGAGGTCGGATCCCAGAGCCATAGCCATATGGTACTGTCGCCCCAAATGACGCCAGATCCAGAAGCGAGGCGCCCGTCGGTAAGCACAGCCAGCGCCCAAACCTCGCCCTGATGCCCCTCGTTGAGCCTTTTGCAGGCGCCGGTGGCCGGATCCCACAGCTTGATGGTGTTGTCGGCTGAGCCGGAAGCGAGGCGCCCATCGTCCAGCACCGCCAGGGCGATCACCGAGTCCTGATGCCCCTCGAAGACCCGTTCGCAGGCGCCGCTGGCCGGATCCCAAAGCCGGATGGTGTTGTCGTTGGAACCGGAGGCGAGGCGCCCATCGCCCAGCAGTGCCAAGGCCCCCACGCCGCCCTGATGCCCCTCGAAGAGCCGTTTGCAGGCGCCGGTGGCCGGATCCCACAGCTTGATGGTTTTGTCTAGAGAGCCGGAGGCGAGGCGCCCATCGCCCAGCATCGCCAGGGCATTCACCCAGTCCTGATGCCCCTCGAAGACCCGTTCGCAGGCGCCGCTGGCCGGATCCCACAGCCGGATGGTGTTGTCGGAAGAGCCGGAGGCGAGGCGCCCATCGCCCAGCACCGCCAGGGCCCTCACCCAGCCCTGATGCCCCTCGAAGACCCGTTCGCAGGCGCCGCTGGCCGGATCCCACAGCCGGATGGTGTTGTCGGAAGAGCCGGAGGCGAGGCGCCCATCGCCCAGCACCGCCAGGGCCCTCACCCAGCCCTGATGCCCCTCGAAGACCCGTTCGCAGGCGCCGCTGGCCGGATCCCACAGCCGGAAGGTGTTGTCGGAAGAGCCGGAGGCGAGGCGCCCATCGCCCAGCACCGCCAGGGCCCTCACCCAGCCCTGATGCCCCTCGAAGACCCGTTCGCAGGCGCCGCTGGCCGGATCCCACAGCCGGAAGGTGTTGTCGGAAGAGCCGGAGGCGAGGCGCCCATCGCCCAGCACCGCCAGGGCATTCACCCAGTCCTGATGCCCCTCGAAGACCCGTTCGCAGGCGCCGCTGGCCGGATCCCACAGCCGGATGGTGCTGTCGCGTGAGCCAGAGGCGAGGCGCCCATCGCCCAGCATCGCCAGGGCCCTCACCGAGTTCTGATGCCCCTCGAAGACCCGTTCGCAGGTGCCGGAGGCC